>JANQSR010000054.1 GCA_028279205.1 Simkania sp. | reverse complement strand
CGCTTGGAGCTGAAGGCAAGCAAAAATGGATACAGGGAGAGCCTATTCCAATGAAGAGGGTCGCCTAGGTAAAGGCCTCAACACTTCTGATTGCACCCGGATGAAAGCTCGCTGTTGACTTTTTCCCGAGCCATCTGTAATATTGCTTTTATAACCCTTAGGGCAGAATGGTCTGGGTATCATCCCTAGAAGCCCCCGCTTTGAGGCGGAGGGAACTGTCACGGCTCTCTGCTAGGTTCGAAAAATGGGCTTAAAGAAGAAAAGTTTTTCTCTGGTTCTCACTCTGCTTTTATTCGCAGCCCGCACCTCTTGGGGCTCTGATCAGGCTCTTTCCCCTTACGATTACAAGACGAACCTGCAAGAGAGTAGACCCCAATCGGCGGGGTATGGAGCAAGTGTTGCCGCAGAGTCGACGGTGAGTATGTCTATGGTAGGTTGGGGACTCGGAATAGCCATTTGTATTGGTCTCATCGCCACTTTTGTGCACCAAAGCCATGAAGAGTCGGCATCACACACACACGCCCATGCTCATTCTAATCCTCCTTAAACGAAGAGGCCAAGTGAAACAGCTGCTTATCCCCCTCTTTTTTCTGCTTTTTCGAACCCCCCTGAGCTCACAAGCAAACTCACAATCCCACCCCTTTGCCTTTTTCAATCCCCCTCCTGGTTGGGTTGTGTCAAATCCCTGCTTTCTAGGAGAAGGTAAAGATCGGCTTTATCAAGTCAAAAAGGGAAACGTTTGCGCCTGCGATCAGTCTGTTGATAGAGAAAATCTCTTGCAGTGAAAAGGAGTATGTCGATGGCACTAAGAAGATCCATCGCTCTGATCCCACCCAAGATGTAAGGACTCTCGGTTTGATCGAAACAAAGAGTGGTCAGGCTCACCTCTTCCAAATCGATACGGAAAACAGCTGGGGACGCATCCACATTTTGCAGGCAATTTTAATCAAAGAGGGGTTTGCCTATGTTCAAACTGCAACCTTTCTCAAAGAGGATTTTTTGAGTTTAAGCGATCAAATTCTCAAAAGTTTCAAATCGCTTCTAGTCATGCCAACCCCCTTTTCACATATCGAAAATCACCAAGAGATTACAAAAAAATTTAACTATTTGAATTCTTTTTGGAAACGGCATTGCAAAGAGGCGGGCAAAAGCAAGGAGGAGCTTTGTGACTACTCCCTCCCCTAAAGGCGAAGGCTTCTAGGGCTAACGCCCAGGCTATGTAGTCCGAGAGCCAATATATTCTGAGACGCGTTGTGATCTCTGTGAGTTGTGTAGCCGCAATTCTTACAACAATGCTCTCTCTGAGATATTTGTTTCTTTTCAATCTCTCCACAATTGTTGCATTTTTGCGTTGTATATGCAGGATTGACAATTCCAAGGCTCCTACCAGCTTCTTCCGCTTTGTAGGTGAGGTATTGTCGAAACTGACTCCAACTAACGTCTGTTATGGTTTTTGCATAGTAAGACCCTTTGATCATTTTTTTTACTTTGAGATCTTCTATGCAGATATTTTGATATTTTGAGACTATCTTCCTTGACTCTTTGTGACAAAAGTCTTTTCTTTGATTTGCTATCTTTCTGTGTATCTTGGCGCATCTTTTGCCACGCAAAGACCGCTTTTTTGTTCCCTTCTTTTCCTTGCTCAAAGCTCTCTGAGCCTTCGCTAATCTCTTCTCGGAAGATCGGAAAAAGGAAGGATTATCTATTTTGCTTCCATCTGAAAGAAAGGCGAAGTTTTCTATCCCTAAATCTATCCCCACAGATTCCACTTCAGCTTTAGGCAATGGCTTTGTTTCCACTTCGCAGGAAAGAGAAACTTCCCACTTGTCAGATGGCAAACGCTTGATTGTGCATGTCTTGATTTTTCCCGATATGGGTCTATGTAGAGAGAGACGGATTTTTCCAATTTTTGATAGCTTGATATGCTTTCCTTCGACTGCAAATCCAGATTGTGGATAGCAAAAGCTGTCATATCTGTGAACCCCACGAAAACGGGGAAATCCAGCTTTCTCATTCGATTTGACCCTTCGGAAAAAAGCTTTCATTGCTTTGTCTAACCTGTCTCCTACATTTTGCAAAACTTGTGAGTGCACCGAAAGCAAAGAAGGTCTTTCTTTTTTCATCAGAGGGAGAAATTGTTGTTGATGATACTTCGTTAGAGATTGGTCTAGCTCTTCCCAAGAAAGTTTACGTTGTTCCAAAAACTGATTATAAAGCCATCGGCATTCGTCCAAATGTCCCTGCAAAATCCGCCTTTGTTTTTTGGTGGGTCTAAGCCTGAAAACGAATGATCTTCTCCTTTTCATATGATCATGTTATCATTTGGTCTATGAAAAAAGAAAGAGAAGATTATAGGAGAGGAAGAACCTGTTTTTTTTGATCCATGCACACTTGGTATTCGTCACAAAATACCGACGCAAAGCAATAACTGGTCGTGTTCTGTATTCAATGAGAAAGGTTTTTTATTCTGTGTGCAAACAATTTGAAGCTAAACTTATTGAATGTAACGGAGAAAGAGATCATGTGCATTTACTTATCAACTATCCTCCAAAAGTATCCTTATCCTCTTTAGTCAACTCACTCAAGGGTGTGTCTGCACGATTGATTAGGAAAGAGAATTTTCCAGAAATCAGAGCCGCTTTATGGGGGAATTCGCTTTGGTCTCCAAGTTACTTTGCCGCTTCTTGCGGGGGAGCCCCGCTTTCTGTGATTGAACAATATGTAAAGAACCAAGACCCAATAGACGGCGAGCTTTCATCCCGCCCCTGAACGGGCAGGATTTCCCGCTCGTCCCAGTTAAAAGCGCCCCCTTTCATGAGACTCTGCCTTATGACATGGCCAAACTTTCCTACCCTTCCTCTTCAAAAAGTTGTGGGATTCTCCTTGAACTGATTCGCCAATCGACTGAGATTGGAGGGTACCTCAGCGTGCATACGTGGGTGATCCCCTCCCATGAAAATAATCCTAAAAAGGCAAAAATCACTTTTAAAGCTGGAGATAAGCTCTTTTTTTTTATCGTCGACCGACTTGAAGGAGGAGAGCGCTTACACCTTTCGAAAGAGGCCTTTGCCCAGCTTATAACCCTTTTGAAACAAAATCTCAATGTCACGATTGAAACAGGAGAGTATGTTCAAACATTTCAAGCTAAGCTTTTTGAGAAAAATTACGAGAGATTGTGCAAACGCCCCTTCAACTATCTACCAGAAAAACTTGTTACGTTTGAACTTTATTAGAAAAAAGATTAAAAGAGGGTCTAATACTATTTAAATTTTTAAAAATTAAGGATCCCTTTATGTCAACCCTCGATGACCTCAAAAAAATGACCACTGTTGTTGCTGATACTGGAGAAATTCAAGAGATTAAAAAATATGAACCCACGGATGGAACGACCAACCCTTCTCTTATTCTAAAAGCTTGCGGACTAAAAGAGTATCAACCTTTGATTAAGGATGCTATTACGTGCGGCACATCAAAGGAAGGAAAGACCGATCTGGACTCTATTATGAACCGAATCTTTGTCAACTTCGGTGTCGAAATCCTCAAAATTGTTCCCGCAAGAGTCTCAACCGAGGTTGATGCCCGCCTCTCTTTTGATGTGGAAGGAAGTATTAAAAAAGCGCACGAGTACATCGATCTTTATCAAAAGGCGAGCATCGATAAAAACCGCGTGCTCATCAAATTGGCCTCCACATGGGAGGGAATTTTAGCCGCCAAGCAGCTCGAAAAAGAGGGAATCCACTGCAACATGACCCTGATGTTTTGCCTAGCGCAGGCTATTGCTTGCGCCGAGGCGGGTGTGACCTTGATCTCCCCTTTTGTTGGTCGAATTTTCGACTGGTATAAAAAAGCAGAGGGGAGAGATGGGTACCCACCAGACCAAGACCCAGGTGTGGTATCGGTCAGACAGATCTTTAACTATTACAAAAAGTTTGGGTATAAAACAGAAATTATGGGCGCAAGTTTCCGCAATGTAGATCAGATCACCCACCTTTCTGGATGTGATCTTTTGACCATCTCCCCGCAACTTCTCAAAGAGCTCAGTGATTCAGAGACCCCCCTTGATCGCGCCTTGTCCGCAGAGCAAGCAGGCCAATTGGAGATAGAGAAAGTCGCAATGAATGAAAAAAGATTTCGCTATCTGCTCAACGAAGATAGGATGGCAACCGAGAAGCTCGCTGAGGGAATTCGCGGCTTTGCCCAGGACACGGTCAAACTCGAAAAGCTCATTCAGACTCTCTTGTAATTTATAAAGAATAATCGATGAAATGGTTCTATCTATTAATGGTTCCCTGTTACTCCTGCTTTGCGCAACTCAAGACGGCAGAATTTGTAGATCTCAAACGGTATCAAGGAACATGGTATGAAATCGCCCTCCTGCCCAACCCTTTTGAAAAAAAATGCATACAAGGAGCGGTTGCAAATTACACTCTAAGAAAGGATGGGACTTTA
Organism: Simkania sp.; assembly: GCA_028279205.1. GTDB lineage: Bacteria > Chlamydiota > Chlamydiia > Chlamydiales > Simkaniaceae > JANQSR01. The sequence goes on along the minus strand of JANQSR010000054.1, from coordinate 8,533 downwards.
AAAGTGGTCAATAGCTGTCTAACGGCAAGGGGGGGCCCCCAATCAACCGCAATTGCTTGGGTTGTCGATAAAAAGAGTCAATCAAAACTAAGGGTAAGCTTCGTTCCATTGTTCAAATACTTTAAGTGGTTTGGAGGAGACTATTGGATTTTGTATATTGACCCTGATTACCAATTTGCCGTGGTCGGCACTCCCGATCTCAAGTACTTATGGCTCCTAGCTCGCACACCAAAGGTAAGCGACACTCTTTACCAAAAGTTCATAAAGATCGCCTCGGAGAGAGGGTTTGACACAGGAAAGATCAAGAGATGGTGACCAATCCTTTGCTGTTGTATTTAATTGAAAAATTAAAACGGGGTTTTATCTTTTTCTTCTGATTTTCGGATATTTTGGCTTCCAAGCTGATTTTTTTACTGCTTTTTCAACATCTTCAGGCGAGAGGGTGCTCAAACCTTGATTGACCGCCTCTAAACCTACCGCAACGGCGATTTCTTGACTGATAAGCGATAGTTTCTGAATAGAGGGAAAGAGAGAGTCATCTGAATTTTCAATAATGGGAGCAAATTTGCTTAGCACTTCAGCCGCTCTTAAGAACATGAGATCGGTCACCCGTTTAGCTCCTGTTGCAAAGACTCCTCGGGCGATTCCTGGAAAAATGAACACGTTGTTACACTGACCGATGCTGATCTTTCTGCCCTCATACTCTACAGGAGAGAAGGGGCTTCCCGTTGCGACCAAGGCTTTCCCTTTGGTCCATTCAATGATATCTCGTGGAACAGCCTCCGATTTGGATGTGGGATTGGAAAGGGGAAAAATGATGGGAAGATCGACATGCTTTAACATTTCGGTTGTAATCTCTTGAGTAAACGCTCCAGGCTGCGCCGAAGTCCCGATCAAAATGGTCGGTTTGGCACATTTAACCGTCTCCATCAGGGTCACATTCTGAAGATCTGATACACCCCACGCCTTAATCTTTTTCGCATCTTGCATAAACCGCCTCTTCATCTCATCTATCCCTTGAGATTGTGTATGGACAAGTCCATTCCTGCCCAAGACGTAGATGCAGGATTTGGCCTCCTCTTCTGAGATGTCCTGTTCGAGCATCGCTTTTGCAATCAGATCGGCAACCCCTATTCCCGCAGAACCTCCCCCGTAAATGAGAATGCGTTGAGATCTAAGGTTGGTTTTTGTCGCTCTGATTGCTGCAAAGATGCCAGCCATTGCAACCCCCGCCGTTCCCTGTATATCATCATTAAAACTGCAATATTTATCCTTGTAACGATCGAGCAGCGGGTAAGCATTCTGTTTGGCAAAATCTTCCCACTGAATAAGAACACCAGGATACCGCTTGTTTACCGCTTGCAAAAAGGAATCGACAAAATCATCATATTCTTGAGCCTTGATCCTCTCATGGCGCCATCCTAAATAGAGGGGATCTTCCAAAAGTTTGGGATTGTTCGTACCCACATCCAAGAAAACAGGCAGCGTGTAAGCGGGGTGGAATCCACCAAAAAGGGAGTAAAAGACAAGCTTTTTAGCTGGTATCACCATGCCCCCAACTCCCAAATCCCCAAGACCTAGAATCCGCTCTCCATCCGTTACGACAATCACATCGACACGCTCTTTGGGAATATTTGCAACCAGTTCATCCATCCGATCTTTAAGAGGATAAGAGAGGTAAACCCCACGATTTTGGTTGTATAGATAACTGTAGTCTAAGGCAACGTCCCCGACCGTGGGCGTATAAATGTAGGGAAGCATCTCCTCTGCATGCTCTTCGACCAGGCGGAAAAAAAGGGTTTCATTCCGATCTTGAAGAGCTGTTAAAAATAGATATTTATCTATAGGGGTCTTCCTGTCGCAAAAATTTATATACCGCCTTTCAACCTGCCGCTCAATTGTCGAACAGTGGAAGGGAAGCAAGCTGTCGATGCCAAGATCGATCCGCTCCTCCGTGGTAAAAGCGGTTCCTTTGTTGAGCATCGGGTCAGAGAGAATATCTCGAGAGTTCCGATCAACTTCGACAATCTCTTTCCCTTCAAAAAAAATTCTTTCAACATCTGCCATAGGTAAATCGAACTCCCTGGGTTAAAGCGAAATGGGATAAACAAAAAGCATACCGCCAGATGATTTAAACTACCAGGGAAGTTTTTTTAGGTCTAAGTAGAAAGAAAACCAGGATGATCCAAATCGAGAACAAAAGGGGATAAATCCAAGAAAGGAGGGGTAAAACCTGGGAAGAAAAAAATAGTTGTAACAGAAGGATCAAAATTGAAGCCAAAGCCTTTGAGCCGCGGTAGGCAAACACATCGATCACAGCTTTCGCTTTAAATTTTTCATCCCTTTTTAAAGGCACGTAGAGCATCTCTTTCAAGATGTTAAAGATCGAATAATCAAAAGTTCTTATGATAAAGAAAGAGTACATGAACATAGAGAGGAGTGGAAAAATGAGGTAGCCTATCGCATTGAGGAGGAGGATAGCTGGAATCAAAAAGTGAGAGCGGCGCACACCCAAAAATTGAGCAAGAACAAACGAACCGATAAACTGTAAAAGCAGCTTGCCTGTTCCAATCAACCCCCAAAAACGGCCATAAAACTGCGTGCGTAAGTCCTTGTTGGGAATCTTTTCTTGCAAGAAATGACTAAATTGATAGTCCATGAGCGTGCTCGAGACTTGCATCAAAATGACAACGAGTAAAATGAATGTGAGCACACGGGATGCGCGAATGAGGGAAAACCCCTCAAAAGGATCTGTTTTCAACCCAGCGGGCTTTTGATCCTCTTTTTGAGAGTTTAAAAAACCACTCTTTTTCAAAAGAAAATAATAGGCAATGATAAAGATCGAGTAGACAGGAAGACTAAAAAACAGAGTAGACTCGGAGCCCACTTTTGTAGCAAAGAACCCTGGAACGAGACTCCCGAATAGGCTTCCCAAGCCCCCTATTCCAAATAAAAAACCGTACAGATACTTTGCACGAGACACCTTTGTCTTCGAATGGAGGATCGACCAGAACTGTTGGAACATCAGCATGATGTAGACATCCTTCCAGATGTAGAGAATGAGCGATAAAAAGGAAAATTTTACAAGAAACAGGGCAGAGAAAAGGTAGAGCCCCATCGTCGGCAAAAGGGTCAGTAGAAAAAAGCGAAAACATCCCATAATCTGAAGAAAGCGGTTGTATAGACTGACAACGATAAAGTTTAAAGGGATCGTGATCAGCCAAACATAGGGCAAAAATCTGACAGTATACTTGGCGATAAAGATCGAACTGATTGCAGGTCTTGTGATTGTATAACTAGATGCAATGCAAAAAATGCAGAGCATTGCACAAAGAACCGAAAACTTTTCTTGAGTAGAATAGCTTTGGAATTCAGATTTGATAAAAGAAAGCTTCAAATAATTGTTCTTTTTGAAATCTATCCTCATTTATTTGCAGTTTTTAGACCATTCTAATCTTTTGATGTTTAAAATGTTACAGAAGTTTTTTTAGGTCTGAGTAAAAAGAAAACCAAGCTAACCCATATTGAAAACAAAAGAGTTTGGATCCAAGGAAGAATGGGTAAAGCTTGGGAAGAAAAAAATAGTTGTAGAAAAATAATCAAAACTGAGGCTACCGCTTTCGAGCTGCGGTAAGCAAAAACATCGATCACAGCTTTTGCTTTGAATTTTTCATCCATTTTCAATGGCACGTAAAGCATCTCTTTTAAAATATTGAAGATCGAATGATCAAACGTTTTTATGATGAAAAAAGAATAAGAGATCATAGAGAGCGTTGGGGAAATAAGGTATCCTATGGCATTGAAAAAGAAGATAATTGGGATCAAGAGGTGGGATACTCGAAGACCCAAAAATTGAGCGAGAACAAACGGAGCGATAAACTGTAAAAATAGCTTGATTGTTCCAATCAACCCCCAAAACCGCCCGTAAAACTGAGTGCGCAAGTCCTTGTCGGGAATCTTTTCTTGGACGAAATGGCTAAATTGGTAGTCCATGAGCGTGCTTGAGACTTGCATCAGAATGACAAGGAGTAAAATAAATGTGAGCACACGTGAGGTGCCGATCAGAGAAAAACCCTGGAAAGCATTTGTTTTCAATTTTCCAATCTTTTGATCCCGTTTTTGAGATTTTAAAAAATCGCTCTTTCTCAAGAAAAAATAGTAGGCAATGATGTAGATCAAATAGATGGGCAGACTAAAAAATAGGATTGACTCAGAGCCCACTTTTGTAGCAAAGAAACTGGGAACAAGACTCCCAAATAGAGTTCCAAAGCCCCCTATTCCGAATAAAAATCCGTACAGATACTTTGCGCGAGACATTTTCGTCTTCGAGTGAATGATTGACCAGAGTTGTTGAAACATCAGCATGACGTAGATCTCCTTCCAGATGTGGAGAATCAAAGAGAAGAAAGGAAATTTTACAAGAAACAGGGCAGAGAAAAGATCGAGCCCCATCGTCGGCAGAAGGGTCAGTAGAAAAAAGCGAAAACACCCCAAAATGGGAAGAAAATGGTTGTATAAACTGACAACAATAAAGTTCAAAGGGAGTGCGATGAGCCAAACATAGGGCAAAAACCCAGCGGTGTATTTGGCAATGAAGATCGAACTGGTTGCAGGTCTTGTGATCGCATACCCAGACGTAATGCAAAAGCTGCAAACCATGGCACAAAGAACCGAAAGCTTTTCTGAATTAGAATAATTTTGCAATTCAGATTTAATAGAAAAAAGTTTTGATTGAGACACTCCTACATTTTACCAGGAGAGAGAGTTTGGGCAAATCAATAAAAGGGGTATACTGCTCCCCATTCCCAGAATGGAGATAAGCAGATGGTCTATCAATCCAGACCTGCCTTTGCAGCGATCTGTTTTCGCCCCCTCTTCCACTCCGTCAAACTATAGAGCGGAAGACCCGTAAACATTAAAATCGCCCCGTAAAAGACAATCTCTTGTCCCGAGCTCATCATCATCCAAAAAGCATAAACAAATGCCAATAACGAGAGGGTCAAAGATTTAAAGTTTCCCTTCTTGTTAGCTTTATCGGGATGCTTAGTGTAAATGACAAACTCAGCTATACTCGTGTAAAGGTAGGCGATAATCGCAGCCAGAGTTGCCATCGAGATGATAAAGGTGAACTGCTCTGCCAAACTCTTTGTAAAGTTGAGAATGAGCAAAACCGTCACACAGAGAGAGGAAATCACAATCCCAAACACAGGAGAACGGCTCTTAGAAATTTGGCTGAATTTTTGGGGAAAGAGTCCATCTTTCGCAGCAGCTAGGGGCACTTGACCCTGAAGTAAGATCCAACCGTTCAAAGCACCAAGACAGGCAATCGCAGCAATCGCTCCCATTGCAAGCCTTCCCCAATTTCCAAAAATACTACCCGCCAAGTCGGCAAAAGGGGCTACCGATTCTCTGAGAGCGGTGGAGGGAATCACACCCATGATCACCACAGTGCTTAAGATGTAGACAATAGCTGCCAGACCCGTTCCAAGAACGGTGGCTCGGGGAATGATTTTTTGAGGGTTTTTGACTTCATCGGCAGGAATAGAGGCCGATTCCAAGCCCAAAAAGGCCCACAGAGTGAGCATGGCACCACCTGAAAAAGCTTTGAATGTCGGCTCACTACTTACATTTACAAGCAATAGATTCTCCCCTTTGATAAAGAAGAGGGCAACAAAGGAGAGCAAAACCAAGGGGAGAAATTTGGCGATCGTTAAAATGAGCTGAAGAGAGCCTGCAAAACGGATCCCGATGATATTTACGAGAGATAAAAACCAGACAGCACAAGCTGTAACGAGAAAGCCAAGCAGATTGTTAGTCGCGAGCTTTGGCCAGAATGTGCTCAGATATCCAGTGAAAGCAACCGATATGGCCGCGTTTCCAATCCACATATAAAGCCAGTAGTTGTAAGCGACTTGAAAACCGACAAACCTTCCAAATCCCTCCTTACAATAGACATAGGGACCCCCCGTTTTTGGAAACAGGGTGCACAGTTTTGAAAAAACAAGAGCTAGAATCATCGATCCAACCGCTGTTGCAATCCAACTAAAGATTGTAATAGTTCCATACTGAGCAAGAGATGTTGGAAGAAAGAGCATCCCAGATCCTATCATATTGCCCAGCACAAGAGCTGTGAGCATCCACATGCCCAATGCTTTTTTTGCCATTTATTAAAACCTTTAATTATTTCTTGGATAACTTTCTTTGATGTACCGATTGGATACGGATAAAAACTCGGCTTTACGCTGTAACTCTTTGATGTTTTTAGATCCGCCATAAGTCAAACCGCTTCGGATCCCCCCAAGGAGTTCTCCGATCAGCTCTTTTGCAGAGCCGCTTACCTTGGACCAAAAATCAATCCCTTCAGCCACCGTTTTTTCCTTCAAACCGCCGTAATAGTCGGTCTGGAAATCGACACTCGATTGCCCCCGATATTTTGCTTCTAACCCCTCTTTCCCTTGACGTTTCTTTGCAGCACTCTCATTTGTCAAAGCGAACAATTTACCAATCATCACCGTGCTAGCACCTGCGGCAAGAGCCAAAACAACATCCCTACTCGTCCTTATTCCCCCATCGGCAATCAGAGGTACACGCAGCTTCTCCGCGACTTGTGCGCATTCATAGATCGCACTGAATTGAGGAACACCAAAACCCGTCATGATACGGGTTGTACAGGCAGCCCCAGGTCCAATTCCCACCTTCACGCCATCTGCGCCCGCATTGACAAGGTCGTGATAGGCCATGGGTGTGCAGGCGTTGCCAGCGATCACCTCTCGATCGGGATACCTACGCTTAAGCTCCTCGACAAAATGGAGCATTACTTGAGAGTGCCCATGAGCAACATCTACGCAAATCCCTGCGGCACCCAGTTCGAAAAGCTGACCGATAAAATCAAATCGATCTTCTCGTACCCCACAAGAGATAAATGTGCGATTTCCCCACTTTTTAACCCATTTTTGCTGTTCATCTTCGCTCCTCGTAAATCTATGATAAATAGGAATCGAACCCGCTTCGACTAAAACCTCAGCAAGATCATCGCTAATTGTTGAGTCCATGTTAGAACAGAGAATGGGGATACCGATCTTTTTATTTTTTGTCAGCCAAGATTCGAGACTCGGCTTTGTTCGGGAGGGAACGTTATTAAACTGAGGAACAAGGCAGACATCGTCAAACGTATACCCCAAGTTGAATTGATGATTTTTGGCTGCCATGGCAAAAAGTTCTTATTCGCAAATGATCCTGAGGAGCCCCTAACTTTTAAATGAAACGGAAAATAAAAACAACAAAAAAGCACAGAATAGGCTTTAATTTTTTTGCATCTCATCTCTTAAAGGTTGAACTGAAAAACCAAATGACAGGATAATTAGATTGTTTGACGAAGAAATGAGTCCCCATTTTTCAATGCGGCTTAAAAAGCAGGTGTGGATGTGAAAATCTCAGTCACAGTACTGACCAAGAACTCGGAGGAGACGCTGGCTAGCTGTTTGCAATCTTTGGAAAAGTTTCACGAGGTTGTTGTTCTAGATACAGGTTCGACAGATCTTACTCTCGACATTGCTGCCACCTTTCCCAACGTAAAGATCTTCACCGCCAAATTTTCTGGCTTTGGGTCTCTTCACAATATCGCAAGCGAAAAAGCTTCCGAAAAGTGGATTTTGTCCTTAGATAGTGACGAGGTGCTTTCAGAAGGGCTTGCCGAAGAAATTTTAACCCTCCAACTAGATCGGGAGAGAGTCTATTCACTCCCTTTTTATAACTACTTCAACGGCAAACAGATTCGAGGTTGCGGCTTCTCCCCCCACAACACACGCCTTTATAACAAAACCAAAACCCGTTTTTCGGAAGATTTACTCGATGAAGAGATCATCAAAGAGGGTTTAGAGGAGGTGGTGCTAAAAAACCCTATCAAACACTATTCCTATCGCTCAATCTCCCATTTCTTGAAGAAAATGGAACTCTACTCCTCCCTTTACGCCGAGCAAAACAAATATAAAAAAAGCTCTTCCTTGCTCAAAGCAACCTTGAGCGGGCTATTCGCTTTTTTTAAATCTTACGTGTTAAAAAAAGGGATTCTGGATGGCAAAGAGGGTTTGATTATCTCTGTCTATCATGGTCATATCACCTTTTACAAGCACCTTAAACTTGCAGAGATCAACCAAATAGATAGAGCCTGGAAGAAGTAGACGGGTACCTAGGCTTGATTTTTCAAGAAAAAGTCTTTTTCAAATTTTTTTGTACGCGTTCAAGGAGGGGAGTTAGGAGCTGTCTAGGATTGATGGAGCCAGGCCTCCCTTTAAATGGGGATTAAGCAACAGTTTGTCTGTAAAATTTGAGATCTATCCTTCTTAAGCCTTCACATATAATGTTCCCGCATGCGACTATCGACTACTTTTTTAAGACGTTCACCTGCTTCTCCCCTTTTCGGAGCATTATAAATGCCTCGGAGCAATCTTCCAACTTCTTGCTTTACAGACTTGTTAGGAGCATACGCCTGTGCATTTTGGGCTAGATGAAAAAGACATCTCTGCCACATAGC
>JANQSR010000126.1 GCA_028279205.1 Simkania sp. | reverse complement strand
TTTGCAAGGTTTTGGGCAAAAATCGCAATTTCTATGCATATTTTATATTAAAAAATACCTTTAAATCAAGCTTTTCTCTCAGATAAACAAGGATTCACGCATATTTTCAGGGACGACTAGTTCGTCCTTCTCCTCCTAATTTTAATTTTGCCACTAGAAAATCCTTGGCAGAAGATTGGACTCTAATAACCCCCATTATCAAATAAGAGAGAGTGTTTACCTGAAAAATGATTTGTGAGACCCTCCCATTTTTTTTTTGCTTCATAGTAGGCTCCTTTTTTCGTTGTCATTCCTCACCAGGAATGCTGAGCAGATCGCTGATCGCCTGTTTGGTCACAGAACGTCCCATAGCTGCAATCGATTCGGTTAAGGGGATGCTCTTGGGACAGACTTGGACACAATTTTGCGCGTTCCCACAGTGGCTAATCCCTCCCTCTCCCATCAGAGCATGATTGCGTGCCGATTTTTCCATTTCTCCTGTGGGGTTGAGGTTGAAAAGGCGCGCTTGGGAAATGGGAGCTGGTCCCATAAATTTTGATTTTGCATTGACTTGAGGACAGGCTTCGCTGCAACAGCCACACGTCATGCACTTGGAAAGAGAGTACATTGTCTCTTGTTTTGATTGGCTGATCTTAGAACCAAACCCTTTTAGAAATGAACCATCTACGGAGACCCACGATTTGACGGTCTTGAGACTTTCAAACATCGATTTTCGGTCAACAGTTAGGTCTCGAATGAGGGGGAATTTTGTCAATGGAGCCAAACGGATCACCCTTTTTTTAGTTGCCTTGAGAATCGGCTCAACAATTGCCGTGCACGCTTGACGCGGTTTTCCGTTGATCAGCATTGAACAAGAGCCACACACCTCCTCCAAACACCCCTGCTCCCACGTCACTGGTTGGACTCTCTTCCCATTTTGGGTAAGAGGATTTTTCTGAATCTCCATGAGGGCGGAGATGATATTGAGAAAAGGTTTTGCCTCTAATTCGAAAGCTTCCCAATACTGGTGCCTGGGCGTTCCCCGAAAAATGTTTAAAGTGAATTTATCCTGCACTTTACTCTAACCGATCGGAAGTTGGATACTCTGTGGTATATTTTCTAATTCGGGTTTAACCCGCTTAAGCTTTCACATAATTCCTTTTTAATGGCTTTAGATGACGAATGTCAATAAGTGCATAAGAAATTTAAAAAAGGGCTTCAGACCTGTTTCTATTAAACCGATATTTATTTTAACTTGACGAGCGGGAAATCCTGCCCGTTTAGGGGCGGGATGAAAGGGGTGCAATCAGAAGTGTTGAGGCACGTGGATTTTTTCTTGACGGTTAGCTATCCTGATAAGGAGTATCCGTTCAATGGGGGATGAAAATTAAAGATTGAAATGCTAAGCTGGATCCCATGGAAAAAAAATATAACGAGCTTCTTGAAACTACAGCACGATTAGAAAAACGCATTCCGGTTCTTGAAGAAGAAATTACCCAGCTGTGCAAGGAAAACACAGCACTTAAAGAGGAGAATACAAGGCTTAAGGAACGCCTCAATCTCGACTCTAACAATAGCTCCAAACCTCCAAGTACAGACCAGAAAAAGAACAACAAAAACCCAAAGGTGGCGCTGTCAAAGTAAGCGTCTAATGAACCCATCTTTTGCTTAAACCGGGGAGTGTTCATTTAACTGTGTCATAGATAAAATTTGCAATTTTTTTGGGGATACAATCTGTCCAGTACCTTTCGATAATCTGACTGCAGCGTTCCTTGGGCCTCTTCGATTAGCCGAGTCAGAACCTTTTTAAGAGTTTCATCCTTTTTCCAAGCGGTAAAACGTCTGTAAAAAGTAGTTTTCCCAGAAAAATTTGAAGTTACTGGAATTTCACGAATGGGAACCCCTTTCATGATAACCGAAAGAATCGAATTTAGATTACGGCGATAATACTCACCACATTTGATTATTTTTTTATTTAGTAAAGGATCGATAAGTATCCATTGTTTATCAGTTACACATTGAAATCCTGATCCAGGTTGTCCAAATTTCTTATTGAAATCGAAAATTGATAGTGGTTTGGTTTTCGGATTCGTAATTTTCTGAAGGTTTTTAAGTAGCTTTCGATAATAGGATTGTAACGGCTCTTGGGACTCTTTCTCCAGTAGAGGCAGAACCTTCTCGAAGACTTTATTTTTTTGCCAAAGAAGGAAATATTTATTAGCTGTCTGCTTCTTTGAGCAAAAATTCGGATTTTTTGGAAGGGGAGTAGAGTTTCCACTTATTAAAATAAAAAGAAGCGAATTTAGAGCCTTGCGAGGGTCTCCTGTCGCTTTAGCCTCTTTGTTAAATAAAGTTTCAACGAGATTCCACTCTCTATCGCTTATACGCCAGAGCTCTGGGTCATCTTCCCTGCGTTTCACCGCTTGCCGAGGAGAAGGTTCTTGATGATCCAGATCGCTTTGATCATCAGTCATGAGGTCACATTCCTCATCGCTTGTAGGCTGGGGCTGGAGTTGCGGTATTGGTTGCGCAGTTAAATTTTGCAAGTGGTTCAACATCTTTTGATAATCTGACTGCACCCTCTTCTGCGTTACTTCGATTAGTCGAGTCAGAACGTTTTTGAGAGTTCCGTCCTTTTCCCAAAGGGCAAGATATTCGGCAGCCTCATTTCTTTCGGTTAAATTTGAACTTGCAAAGCTAGAAGCACTGGTTATTAAAAGTGAAAAAATCAAATTTAGAGCAGGGCGGTGATCCGCTTTGCTTAATAAAGGCTGGATAAGGGTCCATTGCTCATTAGTTACGCCTTG
>JANQSR010000124.1 GCA_028279205.1 Simkania sp. | reverse complement strand
CCCTAAGACCTCTTTTTGCAAAATCGCCTCCTCTTTGAAGGCGATCGCCCCAAATCTTCCTCTCTTGAAAGCCCCCCCATCTGATGAGAAGGCCAAGCGAATCAGGAATAATTGGGTTAAGAAGAATGGAAGATGATATGTCAAATGCTCGGCCAAATGCTCCGTTAGGTCACAAGTATGTTTCAGTGCTTCTCGATCAAGGACTTGACAAAGCCCTCGACTATCTTTGCTCAAAACCTATTTCTGTCGGAATGCGTGTTTTAGTTCCCGTTCAAAACTCTTTGCGCAAGGGAACGATCATCGCATTAAAAAAAAAAGCGAGCGTTCGAAACCTCAAAGAGGTGCACACTCTTTTAACCGAAAAGTCGCTCATTTCTAAAGAGCTTTTCAAACTAGCAACATGGATCAGCGAATACTACTGCACCCCCTTTCGCAAAGTGCTCCATCTGATCTTGCCTCCCCCCGTTCGCAAAGAGGTCAAAATGAAAAAGCAACTTTTCGTAAAGAGAGCATTTGGAAAAGAGGCCACTGCAAAAGAGTGTCGCTCCTTAAGAGAGAAACACCCCTCTCAAGCAAAGATTTTAGAAACGCTGCTCACAAATCCCAAAGGGCTCTTCTTGACCGATCTTTTAGAAAAGAGCAGATGTTCTAAAAGCCCCGTTGAAACGCTTGAAAAAAGAGGGTATCTCTCGGTTAACCCTGTGCAAGTTGATCATCACCTGGTCGAAGAGTTTGAATTTTTTCAAACCAAACCGAAAAGACTTAATTCAGAGCAAAAGATAGCACTCAAACCGATCATCTCTCACATTGGAACCCGCACGTTTCAAACTCATCTGATTCACGGCATCACTGGAAGCGGAAAGACAGAGGTCTATCTACAAGCAATCGAAAAGGCACGCGCAAAAAAACGGGGTGTCATCTTCCTCGTTCCCGAAATTGCGCTCACATCCCAAACAATTGAGAAATTAAGATCCCGCTTTACTGAAAGGCTTGGCATTTTACACCACCGTCTTAGCGACGGAGAGCGCTCGGAGATATGGCATGCGATCTTGAAAGGGGAGATTTCAATTGTTGTAGGAGCCCGTTCGGCAATCTTTTGCCCTGTCAAAGAGCTCGGTCTGATCATCGTCGATGAAGAACACGAGATCTCTTACAAACAGATGGAAGAGCAACCCTGCTACCACACCCGAGATGTGGCCATTATGCGGGGAAAAGTTGAGCAGGCACCCGTCATCCTGGGCAGTGCCACCCCCTCTTTTGAAACATATAAGAATAGCAAAAGTGGAAAGTATCAGCTCAGCACGCTCACCAAAAGAGCCACCCGCGCTCCCCTTCCAAAACTCTCTTTGATCGATATGAAAAGAGAGTACTCCCATTCAAAGGGATTTACCCTCTTCTCTCAGCCTCTCCTAGACGCTTTAAAGGAGCGGATTAAGAGGGGGGAGCAATCCCTTCTCTTTCTCAATCGTCGGGGATACCACACATTCCAACTCTGCATTAACTGTGATCAAACTCTCTCCTGTCCTCACTGCGCAATTAGTCTCACCTTCCATAAAAAAGAGAATTTGCTTGCCTGTCACCTGTGCAGTTTTAAAATAACCCCTCCTCCCGTTCAATGCCCTTATTGCAAAAAAGAGGCAACGTTGCGTTACAAAGGGGTGGGAACCGAGCGGATCGAAAAAGCCCTCTCAGCTCTCTTTCCCGAGGCCCGAACGCTCAGAATGGATGCCGATACCACACGTCATAAGGGGAGTCAAGAGCTGCTTTTAAAATCTTTCCGTTCGGGCAAAGCGGACATCTTAATCGGAACACAAATGATTGCAAAGGGACTTCATTTTCCCGCTGTCACGCTTGTGGGCGTTTTAAATTTGGACGGCTCTCTCAACTTGCCCGATTTTCGAGCAAGCGAGTGGGTCTTTCAATTGCTAACCCAAGTTGCTGGACGTGCAGGGCGAGAATCTTTAGAAGGGGAAGTGATGATTCAGACCTGTCTCAAAGAGAACCCCGTCTTATCCCTTGCAACACAGAAAGATTACGCTACTTTTTTTGAAAAAGAGATGAAATCGCGTGAAATCCTCACTTACCCTCCCTTTATACGCCTTGCAAAGATCACATTTAGCGGAGCTTCAGAACAAAGGGTTTTAGATTTTGCAAACCATTTCCGAAGTGAGATCATCTTGCAATTGCCCGCCTCTTATTCCATTTTCCCGGTCATTCCCTCAGGTTATGCCAAAATAAAGGGGCTTTTTCGGTTCAAACTTCTTTTAAAAGGGGCAAAGAGTCAGGTTCTTTCTCGAATAATCAGAAAGACTCTTATGACCCATGAACCAGGGCGAGCTATTCGGGTTCTGGTCGATATCGACCCCCTATCAACATTTTCTTAAAATCTTTCTTTTTTACTCTTCGGGGCGCATAATAGGGAAGTAGATCACATCCCGGATTGATCGAACCCCTGTGAAAAGCATCACGAGACGATCGATTCCAATCCCAATGCCAGCGGTTGGAGGCATCCCCTGACACATGGCCTCGAGAAACTCTTCACCCATGGGATGCGCTTCATCATCCCCCCTTTCCCTTTTGGCATGTTGCTTTTGAAAAATTTGCCTCTGCAGCTGAGGATCGTTGAGCTCTGAATAGGAATTACAAAACTCGTAGCCCAAAATGAACGTTTCAAAACGCTCAACAAACTGCTCTTCACGCAATTTTTTATCACTGTGCAATTTAGAAAGGGGTGAAGTCTCGATAGGATGATCGATGATATGGTGAGGCTGAATCAAGTGCTTTTCTGAAAAGGTTTCAAAGAGATAGGCGATGAGCTGCCCTCTTTCCGCCTTGTTTAGATCTTTTTCATCGATCTTTCCTTTGAGCTTTGAGCGCATCTCTAAAAGAGACATTTTGTCAGGATCACACTCTGCATAGATCCTGATCGCCTCTTTCATTGAAAGTCGCTTCCAAGGGGTTTTCAAGTCAATCTCGTGCATGTTCCCCTCTTTATCCTCGCGCATCCCAACGCAAGTTGACCCATAGAGCTCTTTGGCAATCGAAGCAAAAAGGTTTTCACTAAAGAGCATCATATCGTTGTAATCCCAATAGGACGCATACGCTTCGAGCATGGTAAATTCAGGATTGTGCGTCCTGTCGATCCCCTCGTTGCGGTAAACCTTTCCCATCTCGAAAACGCGGGAAAATCCACCGATGATCAGTTTTTTAAGGGAAATTTCAAGAGCGATGCGCAAATACATCGTTTGATGAAGTGCATTGAGCTTTGAGAGAAAGGGGCGCGCCTCTGCTCCTCCGAAGGTGTTTTGCAAAACGGGGGTTTCCACCTCCATAAACTCTTGCTTTTCGAGATAGTTTCGAACACTAGAGAGAATAGCGCTGCGCCTCTTAAATCGATCCATCACCTCCCGATTTGTGATCAAATCGAGCCACCGTTTACGATACCGAACGCCGCTATCAACAAGTCCACTATGTTTATCAGGCAAGGGCAAGAGCGCTTTGGATAGAACCTCTACCTCAGTGACGAGAAGAGTTAGTTGTTTTTTTTGCGTGCGAAAAAGCAAACCCTCGACACCGATGATATCGCCCAAATCGATCTTCTTTTCAATAAATTTAAGAGGGGTTAAGCCATTTTGCAAAAGCCCTTTGACCTTTGTCTTATCTCTGTTAAACATCACCTGGATCCGCCCAGACTCATCTTGGAGTTGCGCGAAAGAGTTTTTTCCCATGGCGCGGAACAGCACCATACGGCCAGCGAGTCGCACTTTTGGGGTCTCTTCCCTCATTGCCTCTTCGGCAGAGCCAACCGCTTCCCCTTCGAATTTATCTTCAAGCCATTGCATCTGACAGGTCGGATCATACTTGGAGGGATAGGGGTTAATTCCCATGGCACGAATCTCTTCTAGCTTCTGTTGCCGAGTGAGAAAAGAGTCCTGTTTGTGATACTCAGGTTTGTGATCCACGGAGACTCCCCTGTGCTTTGCTTATCTCATGCTTATGAGCTGGTAATATGAAAAGCA
The DNA here is from genome assembly GCA_028279205.1 of Simkania sp. Lineage (GTDB taxonomy): Bacteria > Chlamydiota > Chlamydiia > Chlamydiales > Simkaniaceae > JANQSR01. The sequence goes on along the minus strand of JANQSR010000124.1, from coordinate 313 downwards.
AAACAGACACTTTAAGATGTGAAAACTGTTCTAGAAAGGGCGATTCGACATGAAAATTCATAGAATACGGGATAGAAAACTCTTGTTTGAGAACCATTCTACCCAAAAAGAGAATTTTTGACCTCCCCTTTTTTCCCTTCGTAAAAAAGATCCTTGCTAAATGGGGAGCATTACATTTGCAAAAAAAAACTTACTTGCCATGAGTTTTTGAGGACGTACGGAGCATACGCCTGTGCATTTTGGGCTAGATGAAAAAGACATCTCTGCCACATAGCTCCCGGAAGAACAGCCTGTCTAGCTTTCTTCAAGCCTG
>JANQSR010000106.1 GCA_028279205.1 Simkania sp. | reverse complement strand
AATGAGGAATGTGACCTCATGACTGATGATCAAGGCGATCTGGATCATCAAGGACCTTCTCCTTGGCAAGCGGTGAAACGCAGGGAAGATGACCCAAAGCTCTGGCGTATAAGCGATAGAGAGTGGAATCTCGTTCAACCTTTATTTAACAAAGAGGTTAAAGCGACAGGAAACTCTCGCAATGCTCTAAATTCGCTTCTTTTTATTTTAATAAATGGGTACTCTACTCCCCTTCCAAAAAACCCGAATTTTTGCAGAGAGCGGACAGCTAGAGAGTATTTCCTTGGTTGGCAAAGAGATAAAGTCCTCGAGAAGGTTCTGCCTCTACTGGAGAAAGAGTCCCAAGAGCCGTTACAATCCTATTATCGAGAGCTACTTAAGAACCTTCAGAAAATTTCGAATCGGAAAACTGGACCACTATCAATTTTCAATTTCAATAAGAAATTTGGACAAGCTGGATCAGGATTTCAATGTGTAACTGATAGACAATGGATGCTTATCGGTCCTTTACTAAATAAAAAAATAATCAAATGTGATCCGCGTTATCGCCGTCATCTAAATTCGATTTTTTCGGTTATCATGAACGGGGTTCACAGCTGTGAAATTCCAGTAACTTCAAATTTTTCTGGAGCAACGACTCTTTGGAAATATTTTACCACTTGGACAGAGGATGAAACTCTTAAAAACGTTCTGACTCGGCTAATGGAAGAGGCTCAAGGAACGGTGCAGTCAAATTATCGAAAGGTACTGGACAGATTGGAGAAAGGTGTGAGTTTGAATTATATGCGGATATTAGCTAGTTGTCCCTGAAAATATACGTGAATCCTTGTTTATCTCAGAGAAAAGCTTGATTTAAAGGTATTTTTTAAGATAAAATACGCATAGAAATTGCGATTTTTGCCCAAAAAAGAGAAACCATTCACAAGGCAGGCTTTTTCAAAGTCGTCTATCAGAGATCCTTGATCCTACTAACGAATTATCTCAGCTGGCTAAGGATATAGACTGGTTCATCAAAACAGCCACTAGGCAGTCCCCCTTAGTACCCTCGCGGCTCAAAAACAGCCTGATAAAATTTGCAAAATTAGAGATTTTCAGGGACGACTAGCTAAAAGCCTCAACATTATTGAAAAAGGGGCTCGCTTCTGTTAGAATAACCCTCAATTCACCATCAAACGTGAGTTACGGGCGTAATGTCTATCAAAAGTATCAATCAGATCGATTTAGATCCTCAGTTTAAAAAGGTTTTGTCCTTACTAGAGGAGACAAATAAAAATTTTTTTATCACGGGAAAAGCTGGGACGGGCAAGTCGACCCTGTTAGATTTTTTCTGTCAAAACACTCAAAAAAACCCTGTTGTCTTAGCTCCGACGGGCATGGCCGCACTGAATGTAAAAGGGCAGACGATTCACCGCTTTTTTAATTTCTACATCGATGTCACCATTGAGAAGATCCAGAGCAAAAAAATCAGACCTAGAAGGCCTGGGCTCTACAAAAGAGTAGAGATGATCATCATCGATGAAGTCTCTATGCTCCGCTCCGATCTGCTAGATTGCATAGATGCTTTCTTAGGTCTCTACGGCTCAGATTGCTCCCAACCTTTTGGAGGTGTTCAAATGGTTTTTGTCGGAGATCTGTATCAGTTGCCTCCTGTTGTGGGCAAGCAGGAAAAAGAGCTTTTTAAAACCCATTATGAAACGCCCTATTTTTTTAGTGCTAAAGCACTCGAGTCGATTGAATTGGAGGGAATAGAGCTTAAAAAAGTGTACCGTCAGAAAGATGAGCAATTTGTGAATCTACTTAATAAAATTCGGGATAACTCAGTCGATGCTAAAGAGATTGAAAGACTCAACCAAAGGTGCATGGCACAAGTACAAAGGGGTGATAAGAGCGATTTCATGATCAATCTAACTTCGACTAACAGCCAAGCAGATGGGATCAATGCACGTCAGTTGGAGACTTTAAGTGGAGAAAAGCACACATACGAGGCCGAAATCTGTGGAGAGTTTGGAAAAGAGTATTATCCAACAGCGGTCGAACTCGAATTTAAAGTGGGAGCGCAAATCATGCTGCTCAACAACGATCCAAAAAACAGATGGGTAAATGGGACAATCGGTGTGATCGAATCTATAGATTGGGATCGAGAGAAACAAGGAGGCGTGAGTGTGCGCCTTTTCGATGATGAGCAAGTTGAGATCGAGCCGTTTAAATGGGAGGTTTACCAGTTCTCTTTTGAAGAGGGTAAAATTGTTTCTAATCCCGTAGGGACATTTGAGCAGTACCCGTTTCGCTTAGCGTGGGCGATCACCATTCATAAGAGTCAGGGAAAGACGTTTCAGCAGGTGACAATCGATATCGGCCGTGGCACCTTTGCTTGCGGCCAGGCTTATGTGGCGCTTAGCAGGTGCACCTCTCTTGAGGGGATTCAACTGAAAGTGCCGATCCAAAAATGGCACATCTTGGTCGATTCTAAAATCTGTCACTTCTTAAGCCGTTTCTCATCTGGGTAAATGCAGGTTTGAATATGAAGGTAAGGGATAAGATAAAATTATTAGCCGTTGGAGATTTGCATTTGGGTCGATCACCCACACGCACGCCACAAGACTCTAGTGTTAATGTTTGCAAATTAAATTCGGGAGCTGCTTGGAAGCGAGTCGTTGACGAGTCGATCAGACAAAAAGTTGACCTGGTTCTCTTGGCTGGAGATGTTGTAGAGAGTGAAAATGATTACTTTGAAGCGCACCGCTATTTGAGTGAAGGAGTCCAAAAGCTCAAAGAGAGTGGAATTCAGATTGTTGGAGTGAGCGGCAATCACGACTTTTCTGTGCTTGCCAAGATTGCCAAGAGGATCGATCATCTCAAACTGCTTGGGTGTGATGGGGATTGGGAGAGGATGGAAGTCGATGGGATCATCACACTTCATGGGCTCTCTTTTCTCAATCGGCACGTCAAAAAAAGGCCTCTCGAAGGGATCCATTTTGAGAGAGGCCCTGGGATTAACATCGGACTTTTGCACTGTGACCGGGATCAAACAGAGAGTCTTTATGCCCCCGTCTCCTCCAAAGAGCTGAGTGATTCCCAGATCGATTATTGGCTCCTTGGACATATCCACAAGTCAGACCCTTTATCGATTGAAAAGGGGGGCTACTTGGGCTGTGTGACGAGTATGGATGTTGACGAAACAGGAGATCTCGGCCCTTGGATCTACGTGATTGAGCGTGATCAAATCATCTCCGTGACCCAATCGGTGCTAGCCCCTTTTCGCGTAGAGAGAGTCGACCTCGACCTTTCCCTTCTCTCAGATCTAGAAGAGATAAGGGATAAGATTTTTGACAAAGTCTTAAAGTTAACCCGAGAGCTCCAACATAAAACGGCTCCTCCTGAGGTTGTCGGTCTTGCTCTAAAGCTTGTCGGGTCGACAGAGCTTGGAACAAAAGCGCAAGAGATGTTGCAAAAAAATCAGGGAAAAGTTTTCGAGACTAAATATGGCATCGAGTATTTTATTGTAGATTGTGTCGATAGCACCCATCCTGAGATCTCCTTAGAGCTTTTAAGTCACAGGGATGATCCGCCTGGTCTTCTCGCTCGCCGTCTGCTCTCCTTGAGATGCACAAAGGAGTGTGAAGAGAGAGACTCTTTCCTTTCTAAAGCTAGGGATCAGCTTGGTAAAATGATCAAAAAAGAGCGGTGGCGTGATGCCAGTTGGGATCAAGAACTCCTTGAAGAGAAAGAGTTTTCTCGAGAGAAGATGGTTGAGCTGTTCGAGCAGGCTGGCTTGACGCTTTTGAAGAGGATGTTGAAATGAGACTTAAACGGCTCGTCATCAAAGATTTGCCTGGCATCGAATCTCCAGGATTTTCGATCACGACTTTTCAAGACGGAGTCAACCTCGTCACAGGTTCTAATGGGGTTGGAAAAAGCAGCTTGATCCGCGCTTTGAGATATTTGATCACCGAGCCAAACCGAAAAAAGGATCCTTATCTCTATTTAGAAGCGACGTTTGAAGAGAAGGGGTGCGAGATAGAGGTTCTTCGAAATGGCTCTACCGTTGTTTGGAAACGCTCAGGCACTCCACTTAAAAACCGACCTGACCTACAGAGCTCTGAACACCTAGAGTATTACTGGATGACAATGGAGAGTTTGATCACCTTAAACCGGGATCAAAATAAGAAAGTTTCGACTCAAAATGAGCAGATCTTGACTCAAGTTGTCAAAGCCTTGACAGGGGGGTATGATCTTTCGGGGTTAGAGAAAGGGCTTGAAAAATCGAAAGCTGAAAAGGAGAGAAGAGAGCTCAAAGAGGCTTTTAACACCCTAAAGAGGGTGGAAAAAGAGCACGAAGACCTGTTTGAAAAAGGGGAGAGGCTGACAGAGCTAAAGAGAAAAATTCACAAGGCAAAGCAAGCAGAGCGTGCGTTGATCCATTTAGATCTTGCCATTGAGCTAAGCGACCATCTTGAAACGATAAAAGAGCTTGAAAATGAGAAGAAGCGATTCTCTCCCCATATAGCCCATTTAAAAGGGGATGAATTAGAGCGTTTGGATCGTTTAGAAGGGCAAAAAGATCGACTTGAAAAAAATCTCAAGGGGGCAAAAAAGTCCCTATCTAGCACAAAGGAGCAGCTTGTGCTCATCCGCTTTAAGCCCTCTTTAAAAGAGCAAGACTCGATGAGAAAGGGGCGAGAACAGGTTGAAATATATGAAAAGAGGCTAAATAGAGCGTTAGGTGAGCAAAAAGAGAGTGAGCGGGAGCAAAGAGAGCTTGAAGGCAAGAGGAGGGATCAAGAGGGAATTTTACGCAATCTAAGCGGGCGTTTTTCGGAAAAAACAGAAAAAAAAAGGGGGTGTCTCGGGGCAATAGAGGTTCAAAGAGCGGAGGAGTTTTCTAGAAGATGGGCTCATGTGGAGCTGGAAATCTCTAAACTCGAAACCAGAGTTGAAAGTGGAGATGATTCTTTTGAAAGTGTAAAAGATCCCCAAGCAAAGATCAGATCGCACCGCCGCGCGATTTCTTGTTTAAATCTATGGGTTGCGCTCGATCAAATAGAGCGAAAGAGCAGAAAAAACTGGCTGTTGATCACGCTCTTTGCGGCGGCTCTGCTCTCTTTGATCTTTTCTCTTCTTAGAAAAGAGATCGTTCTCATCTTAAGTTCGGGAGTTACCTTTCTTGGATCGGTCGCTCTCCTTTTTCATAAAAGCCGCCGCTTGAAAAGGAAGACAGCTCGAGAGCTAGAGCAAGCAGGTTTTGAGCAAAATCCATTTGAATGGACAAGAGAGGCGCAAGACCTTCTAGAAGAGGTTCAAGAGGAATACGACAGACTGCGCACGCTGTGTCAAAAATCTGAAGAGAGAGTCCTATTTGAAAGAGAGCTAAAATCTTTGAGAGAGGAAAGAAAAAAGCTTGAAAAGGCAAGAGAAGCGTTTGCTGAGCAATATGGTTTTGATCCTTGCATCACCACTCCTTCAGCATTTGATATACTGGTTAAAACTTTAGCTGAGCATCAGAAAATTTCAAGCGAAATCAACCACTTAGAAGCTTCGATCAAGATACGTGAAGAGCAGGTGAAAAGCTCTCAAAGGGAGGCTTTCGCTTTTTTAAAACATTGGGAGGTCGAGATCGATGAAAAGATCGATCAAGAGAGCCTTGAGGGCGCACTTGCAGAGCTTAAAAGAGGTTTGGAAAAAGGGGAAAAGAGCAAGAGAGATATCGATCTACTTGAAAAAGATGTAAAAAGGCAAGAAGAAGAGCTTGACTCTAAGGGAAAAGAGATCGAAGCCTTTTATCAGGAGATCAGACTTGCAATAGGGGATAAGAAGGGATTGGAAGAATCTTTTCCTCTACTCGAGAAATGGAAAAGGGTTGAGAAAAGGTTAGAGGAAGAAAGGACGCTCTCTCGTGAACTCAAGAGAAAGTTAAAAAAAGAGCCTGATCTCATAGAAAAAGCGGAAGAGAGAAGGGATCTATTAGAAGAGATGCGAAGTGAGTGCACTGAAAAGATCAACCTCAAAGAGGGGTACATTCAGGAGCTTTCAAGGGTGGAAGGGCATATCAAAAAGGTCAAAGAGGAGCACCGATTAGAAGAGGCTAATAGGCAGAGATATGAAAAGCAGTCCTCTTTAAGCAAAAAATTCAAAGAGAGAGTGCTTGGTCAAGCCGCCCAATTTCTCATTGAGGATATTCGGGAAAAGCTAAAATCTCAGACAGATCTTTTAGAGGATGTGAAAAAGCGTTTTGCAAGGTTTACCTCCCACAAATTGAGGGTTGAAGAACTGAAAATCGAAGAGTTGGGAGTGCCAGTGATGCAAATTAGCGAGGTTGGAAAGGGGAAGAGGGTAACAGTTGAAGAGCTCTCTTCAGCAGCTTTAGCTCAACTATTTTTAGCAATCCGACTTGCTTGGATCAAACACCTAGAACAAAAAAAGGAGTATCCCCCTCTACCTATTTTTCTAGATGAAGTTCTTTTAACAAGTGATGAAGAGAGGTTCAGAGCGATTGGAAAGAGCCTTATCTCCCTTGCACGTGATGAAGGAAGGCAAATCATCTACCTTGCAGCCCGCTCTAATGAAGCGATTCATTGGAAAGAGATCGTTCAGGATCGGCCCCATCTCATTGAATTAGACGAGATTCGAGCCCTTCCAAATCGCGCTATTTGGGATTACACTCTCCGTTTGAGTCCCACCTACCCAAAATAGGAGAGGGAGAGACCAGGTCATGCTAAAGTGCAGATAAAGAGATTTCGCAGGGTGAGATTGAGACTCTTTTAGACCTTATGGAAGGAGCCTTGGGGTAGGCCTTTCTCTTTTGAGATAAGAAGAGCGTTTAAAAAATTTTTGAAAAACGGTAGATTTTGAGCCGCTTGCTTTGGTACACTCCCTTATCATCCCTTTTAGCAAAGCATACTCTAAGGTCTTCGGATGCAAACTCTCCTTTTTTCCCTGCTGCCATTGCTCTTTTCTTCCCTCTCTCTCTTTTCTTCTCTCTCTCTCTTTGGTGCGGAGCGGGGAGCTTATGATCACTATTTTGCTTTAGAAGGGGATGCTATCTTATGGAAACGCTCGGACGGTTTTAAACCGTTTGACCAAGTTTTGGTCGAAGCAGAAAAAACCCAATCACAGATGGGTGAGATTAAACCAGCCGCAAAGCTTATCACATCCAAGCAACTCGTTAAAAATATGAAGGATCGCCTAGGCGTTCGGATCGCTATTAAGGTGTTTAATCGTCTTCGCTCAACCTGGTCCCTCTCTTACACGGGCTTTTTGCACTGGGAAGGGAAAAAAGAGCTGGAGCATGGGGTAAGCCTTGTTTCTCATCCAACTATGGCTGACTATCAGAATGCAGATCGAGCCAGGGCAGCCTACATTTCAGACTTTTGGTCGGTCGATTTAACCCACTGGGACTACGTAACGCCAAGGTATTCGAATGCTGTCTCGGTTGCCTGGATGGCTGGTTTGCGATTTTTTGATCTGAGAGAGAAGCTAAAGCTCGATTTTATCAAAGGGAAAAAGAAAAGCCCTTACGATGTGCAGACACGCAACCGCCCTGTCGGACCATTCATCGGCTTTCATTTTGAGTGTAACCCCCACGCTTATATTACATGGGGAGTTGTTGCCAATGTGGGGGGACTTATCAATCAAAGCAGAAGAAAAGTGAGGATGGTATCCAATCTCAAACCAGGGATCGTCATCCAGAAACGGGAACCCAATGTTGCAAGTTTTGCTTACTTTTTTCACGCCTACCCCTTTATTGATATTAGATTTATGAAGTTTTTCACACTTTTTGCTGGATATGATCTGCTTTATATGGATCAACTTGCCTTGGCCGATCGGGAGTTTTCCAAGACTCAAGGTTCAATAAAAAAAAACTACAGGAGAAACCTGGTCTATTATGGATTTTTTGCTGGGATTCAACTAAACTTTTGAATTTTGAAAAAAGGGGCTGACACTCTTTCTCAGCCGACAAAATAGGGATCCTTGATCCTTTTAAATTTGATATTTAAAGGCCAGGAGAGATATTTTACGAATGGGTCGAAAAAATCGGAAGAAAAAAATATTTTGGAGGTGTTTTATGAAAATCAAATGGTCTCTTTTTTTGGTAAGCACCATTTTTGTGTGCATGTCCAATTTGTGCTCTTATACCGAGCCGCTCTCAACAACTGATGCACTAAACAGAAGAGCCCCATCTTTGATTGGATCAAGCAAGCTGGAGGAGGAAAAAGAGGAGGAGTATGAGGTCTATCTCCTCAAAAAGAGAGGGAAGGAGCCCTTTGAAGCTGCTCGAGACTTTAGAAGAAAGATAAGGGCAAAAAAGAAGAAAGGGGGATCAAACGGGAAAACGGAAGATAAGGAGGAGAAATGATTATCACTCATCGACCTTTTTTGCAGGGATCAAGAGAATCTTTTGCAGGCTTCTCTTACTAGAGCTTAAAACTTCTAGACTAAAAAGATCACTGTGAATCTTCCACCCCTCTTCTGGAATGGTTCCCGTTTTGTGCAGGACAAACCCTCCTAGCGTGTCATATTCAGGGCTTTGGGGAATGGGAATCCCCAAATCTTTTTCAATGTCGAGAATAGTCATCTTGGGGTCTATAATCCAACCACCTGATGGGTGGGGGTGGTAAAGCTTCTCCTCTTCGATGAGGTCGTATTCATCAGCGATCTCGCCGACTAGTTCTTCCAAAATGTCTTCAATCGTGACGATCCCTTCCGTGCCACCATATTCATTGACCACAATAGCCAAATGGATCTGTTGCGTGCGGATCTCTTGCAAGAGACTCGAGATTTTTTTCGTCTCTGGAGCGTATAGCACTGGTTTGATCAATCTCTCCAGAGGGGTTTCCAGCGGGGAGGATTGCTTTTTTTCGATAGACATAAAGTAATATTCGACGACATCTTTGTAGAGAAGAACCCCTTCAATCTCATCCATAGTCTTTTTATAAACGGGGATTCTACTATACCCTTCTAAGAGAAACTTTTGAGCCGCCTCATGTACGGTTTGGTCAACAGAGAGACAAAAAACATCAATGCGAGGAACCATGATTTCGCGTACGATCCGCTCACGGAAAGAGGCTAGGGAGGTGATCATGCGACGGTCGAGCGGGTCTAAAAAAAGGGAGAGCTCCGATTCGTGAACGATCTCAAGGATTTTCTCTTTGACACTATCCTTTTTTGAGACATTCGGTTTTTTTAGAAAGAGCAGTTGGTAGATTTTCAGGGAGAGGAAAGAGAGGGGAAACGCAAGAAAGAGGAAAAAAGAGGCGATCAACGTTGAGGTGCGCAAAAGAGCCAAGGGGTAGGCTTTAGCGAGCAGGTTTGCTGAAAACTCGACAATAAGTCCAGTAGACAGAGTAAGCAAGAGAGGGGTGCCCATTTTTTCGAAACCAGTTTTTTGTAGGAAATAGTAGCCACAAGCTGTTGCAAAGAGTGTCACAAAAGCGATTTTCGTAAAGTTCAGGAGGTAGAATAGACTCTCCCACTTGTTTTTTGGGAAAAGTTTTTCGACCACGAGGAAGAAAACATAAAAAAAGGTTTTTTTTCTAAATTCTTGTTTGCATTGGATGCGACCTAGAAAGCGGAGGGCTAGGGTGTGACAGGTCAAAAAACCGCTCCCTATGAGAAAGATTAAAGGGGTGAGGATCGTTTCAAAAATCATGGAAAGAAAGTCGGTTATCTCCTAAGAAAAGGGGGGATGGGGGGGTAGTTTGCAAAATTTTCACTAGGTCAAAATAGTTTGCTCTTTCAAATATTCTATACACCTTTTTTCCTCGCTCCGCATAATTTTTTCTGTAACAAGGCTGGTGTCCTCATAGCCTATGAGGTGCAACAGTCCGTGTATCACATATAAATAGAGCTCACTCTGGGTAGAAAGAGCATTTTCTCTAGCATATTCAAGGGCAATTTCTGGGCAAACAAAGATCTCGCCTAAAACGTGGTATCCTCCGCTCTTTTCTCCTGGTCTATCAAGGGGAAAAGAGATGCAGTCGGTGGGAGTGGGATCGGAAAAAAAATTTTGGTGTAAAGAAGAGATGGTCTGCTTGTCTACAAAGTGAAGACTTACTTCGTCCGTTTGAATTTTTTTAAATGAGAGGAGAGCGTTGACAATACGAACAGAGAGAGATTCTGAAACCTCAAGAGCCTTTTGCGTGTTGTAAAAATTAATTTTCAACGCTTACTTCACGGGCGTTTTAGGAAGTCCCGTGACCTTGCTCTCTCCCTCCTTCCAGAGGCCGAGCCTTTTGAGCACATCGATGCGCTGAAACCTTTTTAAAACGTTTTGCTTTTTAGAGGACTTGTTCGATTTTCCGTAACTGGGGTGTCTAGACATCTGACCCTTACCTTTATTTCATTTTTGGGATAAAAGTGGAGTGGGCAAGTGGACCTTCGAAGAGATTGATATGCTCTTTGAAACCTTTGGGAAGGCAGTCTTTTTTCGGTCCAGTTTTAACCGATCCATAACGGGGTTTCCTAGGGCAACGCTTCAAGCGATCTTTTTTGCTGATTCTCGTCATTCTCTGTTAAAAACTCCAATTTCGTTGTGAGAGCTCCCTCCGCTTCAAAACGGGGGCTTCTAGGGATTGATACCCAGACCATTCTGCCCAAGGGTCGCGAACAGTGTAGCAAGTGGTCTAGGAAAAAGTCAACAGCGGCTTTCATCCCGCCCCCGAACGGGCAGGATTTCCCGCTCGTCAAGGGTCAAAATTTATTCAGGCCGCCATTATCCACTATTTTCTGGAAACTTTCAAGCCTTGACATACAATTTTTTTGGGTATACATAAAAATGCTATTTTTATATAATCAAAATCTCTTTTTTGGATAAATATGCTCTTCTTTCTCGTAATACTTGACAGCCTTTCTATGAGCTTCCGAGGCAGATTATCATGAGTAGAAGAGGGGGAGAACAATCATGACTAAAAAAGAAGAAAGGAGGAAGGAGATTGTTATGAATAAATTTTTGTGTTTAACTTTATCTGCTTTTTCTATTTTGGGCTTTTCATCTGCTCAGGCAACCGAAGAGGAGTGGGATAGGGGGTATGAAATAGGCTTTGAAGATAAAGGAGGGTTGAATAAAAGAGTTTGGTTTGGTGAATATGAGTGTGAGAAACTGCATGCTAATGAAAAAAATTGGAGTGAAGATCAAAAAGATGGTTACTTGCAAGGGCACTGGGATCTTGAGGTTCAAGAGTATGGTGAGTGGTTGTCCGAATTAAAAGAAATGCAAGAACAAAGAGAACGCCTTACAGAAGAGGAGGAAAGAGATGTCGAAGCGATAGACTTGGTGAAAGAAGTCTTAAATGAAAGTAAAAAATACGCAGACTCATATAAAGCCCACAAAGAAGAAAGAAGAAAAGAGTGGGAGAGGGAACGAGAATAGGGAACGGGAGGGGAGTGTTCATTTAACTGTGTCATAGATAAAATTTGCAAGTAAAACAGACTTTACCTTAACCCTTACATAAGCAGAACGGGGTCTGGGGCAGAGCCCCAGGGTAGGCGTAAAACTTATCTAATTCATATGTTAGCTTAAGAAGCTCATCCCTTTTAGGGGATTGGGAGTGTCACGTGAAAATTCTGGGAATCGAAACGACCTGTGATGAGACAGCTGTTGCAGTTGTCGAAAGTGGAAAAAAGATTTTGTTCCACGCTATTTCTTCTCAGGCAGAGCAGCATGCCCAGCATGGGGGTGTCTTTCCAGAGATGGCGGCGCGTCAGCACGTCGACGCTATCCTTCCTCTCGTTGAAAAGGCTAAAAAAAAGGTCAGAGTTTTTGATGCTGTTGCAGTAGCCAATGGACCCGGTCTTGTGGGCTCTTTACTCACGGGAGTGATGAGCGCACAGGCACTTGCCTACAGCTGGGATCTGCCCCTTATCGGGGTCAACCATGTCGAGGCTCATCTGTATGCAGCCATGATGGGGGATAAAGAATCTGACAAGGAGCTTCTTTTCCCCGCACTCGGTCTCGTGCTCTCTGGCGGGCACACTCTCCTTACCAAGATAAGAGCGATCAACTCCTATACGATCATCGGCAAAACGGTGGACGACGCCTTGGGAGAGGCATTTGATAAAGTGGCCACATTGCTCGGTTGCCCCTATCCAGGAGGGCCTCAGATTGAAGTGCTCGCGCGGAAAGGGGATCCCGATCGGTATCCATTCAAACCTGGATTTGTCAAAAATCGCCCTTTTGACTTTTCCTTTAGCGGTCTCAAGACCAATGCGCTCTACACCATCAAGGGTAAAAATAGTCGAAAATCGTCGGCAGATGTGATTTCAGACAGAGACAAAAAAGATGTCGCTGCGAGCTTTCAAAAAACTGCCTTTCTCGACGTTATCTCCAAAGCCTTGAAAGCGGCTCAAACGTTTCCTTGTCGCGCTATTTACTTGGGAGGGGGTGTGACAAACAGCCAAACACTTAAGAGTATGTTTGAAGAAGAGGCGCCTTACCCGCTCTACTGGCCACCCGAAGGGTTGTCGCTCGATAACGGAGCGATGATTGCTGGGCTTGCCTTTCACATCCCAAAAAGCGGCTCCTTGGATCTTCAAGTTTTTCCAAAAATGGCTTTTAAATCGGCTATTTGTTAGTATGTGGCTGGTTCGAATAGGGAGACTTAAAACTAAAGAATGGCTAAAAAAGGTGCAAGAGAGAAAATCCGTTTGAAAAGTACGGAGAGTTCAGAAGTTTACTGGACGTTTAAGAATAAAAGAAACACCCCAGATCGGATTGAACTAAAGAAGTTTGACAAAAGACTTCGACGGCACGTGATCTTTAAAGAGGCAAAATAGCCGTTTTGGGGCTCCCATGCTCTTTGAATTTTCGTTTGCCAAGAATTATCTTTTTCCAAAAAAAGGGCGATTCTCCTCCTCTTTGATCGCTTTGATGTCGGTTGGGGTGATCTCTTTGATCGTCTGGCTCATCTTGGTTTTTCTGTCGGTCACCGACGGAATGGAAAAGGCTTGGCTAAAAAAGCTTACCTCCTTCAACTCCCCCATACAGATCACACCCACAGAAGCCTACTACCAATCCTATTACTATCAAATTGACAGCATCAGCAACCTTTCCGACTTTAATTACAAGAGCATCGAAGAAAAAGCAAGCGCACCCTTGACCGACCCTTACGATCCAGAAGAGGATGTCGAGATCCCCCCTTATTGGCCTGAGAGGGAGGTTCAGTCAAATGGAACGGCTAAGGATCTTGTCAAGGAGGCTTTTGGTCTGATTCAAAATGAGACTCCCCGTTTGATTGCGCAAGCCCACGAGGTGAGTGGAGCCCTTCTCAATATTGAGATGAAAAGACCCAATGAGGGGGGGCTTATCCAAGAGACTCCCCATCAGAGTTACCTAACTCAAGCCTTATACATCAGCTCTTTTTCTGAAAAAAATCCTCACTTGCAAACCTTGATCGAGCCTCCTCGTTTGGAAGATCTCAACCACCTGTTTTACTTGGCAAGTCAGGCTGTAAGCCCCGAGCAGCTACGCGAGCAGATCGAACCCCTTCTAAAAAATATCACCATCAAAAGGATAAAGAAGAGGGGAGGAAACCTTTCCTGTCTGCTCCCCCTTTTACCCGAAGGCAAGCCCTTGGAGGTTTTAGCTTATCAAAAAGATGGAGCGATCTCCCATCTTCTTTTGAGTGAAAAAGGGAAGGGTCAGTCCCCTCTCTTCGAGAGGGGAAGCCTCGAAAAGAGAGGGGGTCTCCTGATCTTCACATCCCTTGAGGGAAAAGAGAGCGAGCTTGGTTTTTCCATCCCCCTTTTCTCTGAAGAGGAGATCTCAATAAGTGCAACCCTTGTTCCTTACAACCTAGAAGAGATCTACACTTTAAGCGATTTCAAGTTTGCGATCTCCTGCTCACTTAAAGGGCAGGAGATCAGAGGAACCATTCCCTACAGCGGAGCCGAGCTTGAGCTAGTCGACATCAAAACTTTTTTTGAAAAAGAGCCCTCTATCGCTCCCCCATGGCCTCATGTGATCAAAGGGAGCTCTCTACTTCCCAAGCTGAAAAGTGGGCATGCACCTATCCTTTTGCCCAAACAATTTCAGATGAAGCAGGTCAAAATAGGGGATAGAGGGTATTTCTCTTATCAAGGCTTAACGCCTAGCACCGTTCAAGAACAGAGGCTAAATGTTCAAGTTGTCGGTTTCTATGACACAGGGGTGCTTCCTATCGGAGGTCTAATGGTTTTAACAGGGCAAGAGATTGTTCACACGATCAACACCTCTTCTAAAAATTATGTGGTAGATCAAGAGAGCATGAACCGAATTCAGGTCTGGCTTCCCGACATTTCTAAGACCAAAGAGGTGCATGCTAAACTCATGGAGGCGTTTGACCAGGCTGGCCTTCTTCCTTACTGGAAATTAACCCCTTATTATGAGTACGATTTTGCGCGCGATCTATTCGAGCAGTTTCAAAGTGATAAGTATCTCTTCACTTTTATAGGGATTATCATCCTTATCGTTGCGTGTTGCAATATCATCTCTTTGCTTATGATCTTGGTAAATGATAAGAAGAAAGAGATTGCTATTCTAACTGCAATGGGAGCCTCAAAAAAGAGCATTGGCTTGATCTTTACGTTGTGCGGAGGGGTGCTCGGCTGTTTGAGCACGCTTATTGGAACTTTGGCCGCTTTTTTTACCTTACGCAACATCGATAGTGTCGTTCATTTTCTGAGCTTTTTTCATGGGCAAGAGATTTTCAATGCCCTTTTTTACGGCAAATCTTTGCCAGGTCAACTCAGCGACCGAGCGTTGATCTTTACCTTTATCGCAACCCCTGTGATCTCCCTACTTGCAGGTCTTGCTCCCGCTCTTAAAGCCTGCAAGTTCCACCCTTCCCAAATGTTGAGATCCGAATGATTGTCAAAGCGCACTCCCTTTCCAAACTGTATAAAACCCCTTCAAAGTTAGAGATTTTAAAGGGGGTCACTTTCACTTTGCAAAAAGGGCAAAGTATGGCAATCATCGGGCCCTCAGGTGTTGGAAAAAGCACCCTGCTCCATATTTTAGGAACGTTAGAAACCCCCTCCTCGGGAACCTTAGAGATTTTGGGAAAAAATAGTTTAACCGAGTGGTCTCCAGCGCTCCGTAACCAGCATCTTGGATTTGTCTTTCAAAATTTTAACCTCTTAGAGGAGAGCTCAGCCTTGGAAAATGTTCTGATGCCAGCTAGAATCGGGCGTCGAAAGAGTAGTCAGGGAAGTGATGCCTGCGATCATGCAGAGCAAATGCTCGATAGGGTCGGTCTTACCCCGCACAAAAATCAACAGGTCAAGTCTCTTTCTGGAGGAGAAAAGCAGCGGGTTGCGATTGCGCGCGCCCTTTGCAATCAGCCCGATCTGATCCTTGCTGATGAGCCCTCAGGCAATCTCGATCAAGAAAATGGGCAGCTCGTGCACCAGCTCTTGATCAGTGCAGTACGCGATTTTGGACAATCTCTTATCGTCGTCACTCACAGCACAAGACTGGCCAAGCTTTGCGATCAAGTCTACCTCTTGAAAGAGGGGATCTTGACTTCCATCTAAAATCTGGTTAACCTTCTTTCTCTAAAAAAGGAGAGGTGAAAGTTGCTCCAATTAGATCTGATCGAAAAGAGGCTTAAGAACATCATTCCAGTGACCAAACAGCCCCATTCGACCCTGTTTGAAGCGGCTCGTTACTCCTTGCTTCTTCCAGGCAAACGGATCCGCCCTCTTCTCACCCTCGCTGTTTTGAGCGACTTTGGCTATCCGATCGACTCTGGGATCGATCCTGCTTGCGCCATTGAAATGGTTCACACCTACTCGCTTATCCACGATGATTTGCCCTGTATGGATAACGATTCGATGCGCCGTGGAAAACCAGCCTTGCACACTGTTTACGGTGAAGCGCAAGCCATCTTGGCTGGAGATTACTTGCTCACTTACGCCTTTGAAGTGCTCTCTTCTGCTAAAAGTCTCTCTTGTGAAAAGAGGTCTCACCTCATCCACCTTCTCGCGCTGCGCAGTGGAGGGCACGGAATGATTGGGGGGCAAGTTATTGACATTCTACAAGAGGAAAAAGGGATCGATCCAAAGACCCTTGATCTGATGTTTGTTAAAAAGACGGCGATGATGATCATGGTTGCTTTGGAGTTTGGTGGCGTTATTGCAAGTGTTTCTGAGAAAGATCAAAAACATCTCAAAGAGGCGGGCCGTTTGCTTGGAGTCGGTTACCAGTACACCGATGATCTGTTTGATGCCGACTCGGAAAAAAAGAGCCCCAATCCCTCTAAACATCCAGCTTTGACGCTCTATCCAAGAAGCACGGTGCGAGATAAAGCGCGCATCTGTTGTTTGAAAGGGATGGCTGAGTTAAAAAAGATCTGTTGCCCGACTCCCACAACGTTCAACCTTTTCAAAACATGTATGGATCGGCTAAATTAGGTAAGAAAGGTGAGTTGTGACATGAAAAAAAAACGCATTTTTGACCTTTTCTTTGCCTCTCTTCTTATTCTTCTCTCAGCTCCTTTTTTTCTTCTGATCGGTCTGCTGGTCAAAGTCAGTTCAAAGGGGTCTTTGCTCTACGCTTCCGAACGGGTTGGACAAAACAAAAGGCGGATTGTCATCTATAAGTTTCGCACAATGCATGTTGATGCTGACGTTGAGCTAGCAACTCTTCTCAAAAAAAATTCCGAAATGCGGAAAGAGTGGATCCATTTTCATAAACTCCGAAAAGATCCTCGCTGTACGCGGCTTGGTAGATTTTTGCGCAAAACCTCTTTAGACGAATTGCCCCAACTTTTTGCCGTTATCTGTGGCACACTCAGCTTGGTTGGCCCCCGTCCCCATCATATCTCCGAACTCAAAGAGGAGAGGGGTATTTTGATCAATCGGGATGCGGAGAAAATTTTATCTGTCAAACCTGGAATCACTGGACTGTGGCAGACATCAGGTCGGAACTTGCTCTCTTACCGAGAAAGGGTGCTCCTTGATTCTCAATATGTAGACAAACAGGCCTTCCTTTTCGATCTAAAACTCCTCCTAAAAACAGTGCCCACCCTTTTCTCTACAAAAGGGGCATTTTAAAGTCACGCGGGAATTCTCATATCCTTTAGGGTATTGAGATGAGAGCGTGACGTAAAATTGGTCATAAGTATACTTGTTCAAAAACAAGCTGGCATCGCGTGCTCGAACGACTAAATCGTTCTCCCGAATGTTGCTTGCAAACGTATCTACGTATCCCATATGGGAAAAGTAGTAGTAGCCTGGACACAGGCCAAAGTTGTCTGAGTAATCATCTAGAAATAGGCCGTCCCATCCCTGGGAGCCACGTAAGTGGCGGGTCGTCTCCAGATGTTGGCTTAGAAGCCCATCCTCTTTTAGGGGATTGGGAGTGTCACGAATGCGAAAGGTTGAGAGAGTCATCTCCCTCAGATCATCGAAGTCAGTGTGCGTCTCGATGTACAAAAGCTCAACTTTTCCTTCTCTTTCGAGTGGTAAAAAAAGGGGCAAGGGGGTAGACTTGAGCTCTCTGGTTTTGACATTCATCGGAGGTTCGATGTCCCATACTTCAAAACATTCTAAAGGGGAAGGTTACACGCTTTCCTTGGTTGGGAAAAATATCGAGATCACAAAACCGATTCGGGATTACATCGAGGAGAAGGTTGATAAAGTTGAGAGAATCATCCCTCAGATCATCGAAGTGAGTGTGCGTCTCGATGTACAAAAACTCAACCAGTCGGTCGATATCCTCTTAAAATTTTCCCATTTCAAAGTCAAAGTAGGGGCGATCACCGAGAACATGTACTCTGCTATTGACAAGGCATTTGAAAGGTTGCACTCTAAGCTTTTGAAATGGAAGGGTCGGATCCAGGATCACTACGCAAGAGGCCCCTCTGTAACCGAAGTAGAGATCGATGTGCTCGAGCGGATGAAAGATGAGGTCGAAGAGATCAACCAAGAGATTGTTAATGAGAGTAATGAAAAGCTCAATGAAAAGTATTCCCTGCCCAGGGTCGTCAAGAAGAAAAAGCGCCCACTTAAGGATTTGACTCTGGATGAAGCGGTCATGAAGATGGAGCTTTCTAGTGACCATTTCATGCTCTACCGGTCAGAAGAGGAGCGAACGTTTAAGGTGATTTATCGCCGTCGTGATGGGAGCTATGCCGTCATCTCTGCAGAGTGAGTCTCTCAAACTCTTTGATCCGATCAGAAAGAAGTGGGTCTTTAAAACAGCAGAAGAGCAGGTCAGACAGTGCTTTCTTTCCTACCTTCTCGAGGAGTGTGGGTTTCCGAAGGGGCTAATCGCTGTTGAAAAAGGGGTTAGAGGTTTGCCCTTTTCTGCGAAAGCTTCCGAAAAAAACAAAAGGCGGTGTGATTTGCTCTGTTATGGGCCAAAACTTGCGTTTCCTCTATTGCTCGTCGAGTGCAAAGCTTTTCCCCTTAAAAAGAGCATGTGGACTCAAGTGTGGGGCTACAACGTCTATATCAAAGCCCCTTTTGTAGCCCTTGTCAATCAGACCCAGCTTAGAATGGAATGGATCGAGAATGGGCGGGTAAAAGGGTGTGATTTTATCCCCCCCTATCGAGAGCTTGTTGAAAGGTGTCAATCATGAAAAAACCGTTTGAAAAGACCCCCTTGATGGAAGTCCCTCTTTCGGCGGGGCGGCGAAGCAGTTTAGATTTTTCCCCCCAAGAGGGGACAGAGCTTCTCTATGTTTATGGGTTAAGTCCTCTCAATCGGGAGATCAAAGAGTGGCTGCGTCGAGATCAAAAGCGTCAGTTGATTCTGATCGAAGATGGAAAAAAGAGCCCCTCTTCCTTTTGTGATAGGGGGGAGATTGAACGTTTGCTCGGAAATCCACAGGTGCAACTGATCGATTTGAATGAAAAAAATTTGGAAAGAGTGATTGAAGAAGGGCTTTACCGCCCTTCTGAATGTCTGGTCATGCCTGGCAAAAATCGGCTGTTTGCTCATCATCTTTCCGATCTTAAAATGAACGCCGAGCACAGAGCCTCCCTTCACAGGGATTACGGCGTACCCTTTCTAAAAAATGTTTTGGAAAATAGTCTCTATCCCGCGTTTTCTGGGCAGCTCCTCGAAGGCAGGTTAAGTGGGATTCCCGCTATTATTTGTGGGGCGGGGCCCTCCCTTGAAAAGAATCTAGATGTGCTCAAAAGGGTAGAGAAAAAAGCAGTGATCTTTGCTGGGGGGTCTGCTCTAGATCTTTTGACAAAAAGGCAAGTTCCGATCGATTTTGGAGGGTGCATCGATCCCGGTCATCGTTTAACCCCTTGTGAATCCCCCCTTTTTTTTCAAAATCAGACAAACCCAGCCTCTCTTACCCAAGCAAAGGGTCCTCTGATTAGGATGGGTCCGAGCGGGGGATTCCCATTAGAGCGGTGGTTAATTCCGAGGCTTAAACCCTTTGATGCGGGAACCCACGTCGGAACATTTTTGACTAGAGTTGCTCTCTTTTTGGGGTGTAATCCGATTGTTTTTGTTGGGATGGATGGGTGCACATCAGGCGGGCGAGTTTACTTTGATCAAAAAGAGGATCCAAAGAGAAGGGATTCAATCGAAACATCCGACCGGTTTGGCCATCCCGTCTTTTCCCGTCCTGATTTTTTGCTAGGACGCCGCTTTTTTGAGCACCTTGCCAGGGAAAATCTCTCCACACTCTTTCTCAATGCGACGGAGGGGGGGCTTTCTATGGAGGGGATTGTTGAAAAAGAGCTTCAAGAGGTTAAAAAGCTCTATTTCGTAAAAAAAGTCGACACATCCTCCCTTTTACGGGGAGCTTCTGTTTGCCCTTTGCACCCCAAAATCGCCCCCCTTTTCAAGAGTTTCAGTGCGTGCTGTAAGCTGTTAGAGCGGTCGTGCTGTAAGCTGTTAGAGCAGGCGAAAGAGCAAGTTCAGCCTCGTTTTGAAGAGGCTTTTTTTGAAGAGCCTTTTTATCAGTTTGTCTTGCTTCCCAATTGGAGAGTGTGGCGTGTTTTGTTACAGAAAAAAGAGATTGTGGCGCAGATGATCGATCCAACTTTTGAGAAATGGGTGCAACAGCTTGTTTTTTTTCAAACAGTTTGCCAAAATTATGTTCCTTTCTTGCAAAGATAAGCTTTTGGGAGGATAGAGGTGTCTAGTCTGTCTGTTTTAGAAGAGCGGTTGCCCCAACTGGCGTTCTTGCTCCGCGTTGTGCGAGAAAAGCCTTGGACTTTTTGTCAGGGGGGTCAAAATGGGGAGCGTGAAGGGGATCTTCTTCACCGCAGGGAGGGGGTTGACTTGGAAATTTCTCAAGCGTTCAAGCAGGTTAATCTGGATCATTTAGAGGTGATCTACCTCTACGGTGTGGGGCTCGGACACTATGCTAAAGCGTTGCTAGAGTGGCTCTCTCAAGATGTGAAGCGGGATCTCATCTTGATTGAAGATGATCTCGAGGTGGTTCGCTTGTTTTTACAAACAGAGGGGGCTGATATGCTGATCAATCACCCGCAGATCCACCTTCGGGTGATGTTTGACTCTAATCTTTGGAAACGGTTCTTGGAAGAAAGAGCGTCTGAGTTTCCCTATGAAAGGTCTGATCTGATCCCCCTTGAGCACTATAAAAAGAAAAGGCCAAGGCGGGTGAGAGAGATGCGCCTTCATCTACTTCGAAAAGTCACAGTTTGGGATGCGATCCACAAAGAGGATCTATACCATTTTGCTCTATCAAAAAATGTCCTCTCCAATTTTTCCCAAATTGGGAAGGCCTTTTATGCAAACCGCCTGAAAGGCGCCTTCCAAGGAATCCCAGCGGTCATCTGTGGAGCGGGTCCTTCTCTTAAAGGGGAAATCTCTGTT
>JANQSR010000099.1 GCA_028279205.1 Simkania sp. | reverse complement strand
AAGAGGAAATTTGGACAAGCTGGATCAGGATTTCAAGGGGTAACTGATAGACAATGGATACTTATCGATCCTTTACTAAATAAAAAAATAATCAAATCTAGTCGGCATCATCGGCGTGATCTAAATTCGATTTTTTCGGTTATCATGAAAGGGGTTCCCATTTCTCGCCTTCCAGTAACTTCAGATTTTTCTGGATCAACTAATTTTCATAAATATTTTGCCGCTTGGAAAGAGGATGGAACTCTTAAAAAGGTTGTGACTCGGCTAATCGAAGAGGCCCAAGGAACGGTGCAGTCAGATTATCGAAAGGTACTCGACAGATTGCAGGAGGGTCTGAGTTTGAATTATATACGGATATTAGCTAGTCGCCTCTGAAAATATAGGTGAATCCTTGCTTGTGCATCTCGAGCACATATCGGCAAGAATCCCGGAAGGGAGAGATGCAGTGATTGTGCTTGATCAAGCCGCGTGGCATACAACAAAGCGGCTGGGAGTGTTCATTTAACTGTGTCACAGATAAAATTTGCAAGTAAAACAGACTTTACCTTAACCTTATCATAAGCAGAACGGGGTCTGGGGCAGGGCCCCAGCTATGACTTTTTGCTCTGTTAAGAGGGGAAAGACTCTAGGGGATATTTCAAGTATCCACTATCAGAGAGCAGTACTTCTTTTTTTTGCTGTGCTAAGGGGGTTTCAAGGCAAAGCAAAGATGAATGTAAGGTCGAGTCTTGTTTAGGACAATTTAATGCTATCAGCACATCGAGTCTTTTCAATTCCTTTTGTGTCATCCTTACCTCCATGCCTAACGCCTCCTATTCCAAATATTTGTTAGGGGGGGACATTATCACGTTGCCGTTACATCATTTTTCACTTGACATATTCTTGCCCAGCTAAATAGAATGTCAATAAATTGTTTTAGTCAAAAACGCCTTCGCTTGGGGCATGCCTCATGTAAGAGGCGAAAGCCTTCTCATACCTTATATGTAAGGAATAAAAATGAGAGCCTCTTTGACCTAAATTTTAGATTTGGGGTAGTTTGTTTAGAAAAGATAGGTAGACATCGAGTTCTTACGGTACACGTCCGTTGTCCCGGGTAGTACTTAAGATCGGAAGCAAGTGATGTTTCAGAGATGTCTGCAGGTGACTATGTAAGGGGTTTAATCGTATCCAAGCTTTTTACGTCACCTCTGGATATTGCCTCGCAGCTCGATTCTTTTTCGAGTAGTAGAAAAAGATTAGTGAGATTGTCCTTTATGTTTGGACTTAGAAAACTTTCAAAGAAACTTAATTAAGGAGAAAAAAAATGAAAGTACATTTAAAAAAGCTATTGCCTATTTTCATGCTCATTTGTTTGGGAATGTTTAAAACGGCAACCGCAGAAGAAAAAAAGCCTGAAGCAGATCGAGAAGCAACTCCTATGGAGGTTGAAAAAACAGAAGAAGAGGGTTTCGCCTCTTCCTGCTGCGACCAAGCTGAGAAAGAAGAAGCGAAAGAGGATGCTGATGCAGAGTAAGGCCAGCTTTTTAGCTGTCACGAGCGGGAATCCTGCCTGTTCAGGGGCGGGATGAAAGCCGCTCTTGAATTTTCCCAGACCACTTGCTAGACTGTTCTTAAGCCTTGGGCTAGATGGTCTGGGTATCAGCCCCTACAAGTCCCCGCGTTGAGGCGGGGACGTAGTCACGCCTTAAAACAAGCTAGAACCAGCTTTCGTTAATCCCCCTCTGAATGGCATCTTAAAACGTGCTTTTCCAGAGGGATTTTTTCTTTAAGAGAATGCCCTCCGTCAACTATTTTCCCGATCACTTAAACCCACAAAAATTGCAAAGTGGGTAGCAAGCTTATCGATCTAACACCGATTTCACCCTGTAAATTTAGGACGATTTCGCCTAATTTTAAAAAAGGTTAAATTTTTATCTTGCCTTATTGTCGAAAACTCGCGTAGAATCGTGAGCAAACATGAAATGGTAAGTTTTTGCCAGTTGATTGTATACTTAAAAGCAACGTGCAGAGCGTCTGCTTGCGAAATGCACAGACTTAGAGTGCCTGGATCAAGCCCCGTTTCTTGCTAGAAAAAATGCTGTTTCGTATGTTTTACAAACGTTCGTATGTGACTGCGAAAAGAAAGTTCAAAAAGATCTCTAAAAGGGAGAAAAAAGAGAATGCAAATGAACCTTAAGAAACTATGTCCCGTTTTTGGGTTGATATGCGTGAGTTTGTTTACAACAGCGAATGCGCAATCTTATAACCAATCAGATTCTTCTGATATGCATCAGAAGGGTGGCCAATACCGTGAAATCACGCCCAGCGCAGGCCCTCGGGTCGCAGGTGGCGCAGACATCTTTATGGATGTCGATTTCATCTGGTGGAACGCTTGCCAAGAAGGCAAGGAGTACCTCACTTCATCCGAAGTCATCAGAGGAGCTCAGGGCTCCAATAAGATTCTCTTCAATGGTACTACTAATCCTGGAGCATCTGCCGTAGCAAGAACCAATGTAGTTGGTATTGATGGTGGTATTAGTGGTGAACCGAGAATTCAAAATTATTACCTGGTGCCTTTCTCAAAGAAGACCGAAACAAACATCACGGAAAAGTGGAGTGCAGGTTTTAAGGTGGGTCTTGGTCTAAATCTAGGCCATGATGGCTGGGATATGGCTCTTCGCTACACATGGCTAAATCCAAGTGTAACGACCAGTCTAGATCGTTCTGCCTTTGCTCGGTTGAATGCTGCAGGAGAAGCTCTTGTAACAAAAAGAACAGTTCCTGCTCGTGAAAAACTTGTGCTTCTCGGTATGCCAGGTATGCCTTCTTCAAAGTATGATTTAGATTACAACACTCTAGATCTTGAACTCGCTAGAAACTCCTACTTCAGTCAATACCTCCAATGCCGCCTTTTCTCTGGGCTCAAGGGAGTATGGCAAAATCACACTACTGCTATTACGGCGATGGCTGATAACGACTCCACTTTCAGGGTTGTAGTGCCTAGTACGACGCCTAACCAATATACTGACTTAGGAGATGGTGCGACTTTTGATTCTTACAAAGTTAATGAAGTCATGAAGATAGGAGGCATTGGTCTTCGAAGCGGGGTTAACCTGCTCTTCTTGATGAGCAAAAACGTAGGGCTCTATTCCGATATCGCGCTTACTGGCATGTGGGTTCGATACAGAGATCTTTATCGTAAGGACACAATTTTTAATTCCACAGCAAAAGATAAAGGCAAAACAGTTCTTCACGCCAAAAAAGGTACAGGCAAGGATGGATATTACGACACTGTCAAAGGTGTCACTGAGCTTGGACTTGGACTGCTCTGGCAGGCTTGGATGCTCGATGATCGTTACCACATCGCTTTCAAAGCTGGGTTTGAGGAGCAGATCTGGCACAACTGGGGAACTAGCTTTAAAGCAGATGGTTCTTCAATGCCTTGGGCTGATTTCAAGACCTACGGGCTTAAACTTAACCTTCGTTTCGACTTCTAAGGTTAAACCCTTAAAAGTTCGAAGGAACAAAAAA
Organism: Simkania sp.; assembly: GCA_028279205.1. GTDB lineage: Bacteria > Chlamydiota > Chlamydiia > Chlamydiales > Simkaniaceae > JANQSR01. The sequence goes on along the minus strand of JANQSR010000099.1, from coordinate 1,552 downwards.
CCCGCAGAAGAGACTTCTGCCGGTTTTTTTTATTTAAGGAGCAGAAAAAAATATGGCATCTGCAATTGAGGCTTCAAACAAGTGGGCAAACAGAGAGCACGTCCCACGATAGGGTGGATCTATCAAGTATTTGAAGGAGTACACGTGATCTATCACAAAACCGCAGACAAGCTAAAAATGATCCTCACTAACATGCGAGATTTTCATCTTCGAGTCATTGATATATTGGGAGGTCTATTCAAAAATATTTATTCCGAACCATGACGTGCGAAATAGGGGCTAAAAAACTTCGAAATTGCCTGATAAAATTTGCAAAATTAGAGATTTTCAGAGGCGACAAGTTAGTTGCCCCTGAAAATGTCGGCTGAGTTAAAAAAAACGAACAGGAGTGGGCATGAGAAGGAAGCGACCCGCTCAAAGTTATCGAATGGAAAGAGCAGAAGGCCGCTTAAGTTAAGCCTCAACACTTTTGATTGCACCCTGATCCGATAAAAAAATTGACTTTTAGGTGCTCTTTTTATACCTTTTTTTTCATCCGCCGAAGAAAGGGTCTCGAGTGATACAAAAATAAGTGTTGACGAGCCCATCAGAGGTGATTTTTATCGCTTAAACAAGAGGTCTCTTAGTATGAACGTTAATAATTATCCTGATAGATCTATAGATGAAAGCAATTTTAATCCTGTTGATGGAGGTGGAACCCCAAATTGTGATTTAACAGAGATTTTTGAAAAAACTACTGTAGGAAGGTCAGAAGGAGCTTCAATTTCTGAAAAAGAGATCACCGAATGGAATGAGGAAGCACAAAAGCTAACCGATCGGACTTATTCAGTGGGGAAAAGAAGATATAATAGGTCGATCGAATATCATGAGCTAGCCAGCAAACGTTTCAAGCCATTAGCAGACCAAGGGAATTTTGAGGCTAAGAAGAAACTCGGAGATGTTTACTCTGGGATCGAATCTATTTACTTAGAGAAGAAGGAAGATATTGATAAAGATAAAGCGCTCGAACATTATGAGCTAGCCGCCAGGTGTTTCGAGTCATTAGCAGAAGCAGATCTTTGGGTTGAGCAAAAACTCCAAGCGGTTTACTTTAACATCGGATCTATTCACATAGAAAAGAAAAGGGATGTTGATGAGGAAATCGAATATTCTTACCTAGCACCCTACCATTCCAAGTCATTTGAGACTTAACTTGTCGCCTCAAATATAGGTGAATCCTTGTTTATCTGAGAGAAAAGGTGGCTTTTGTCAAGCTATATGACAGAAAGAAAGCACTTGTAGCTGCCCAAGTGCTCAATGATGAGGTTATCCCTTGGTTTGAAGAGCAAAATGTGCGAATTCTACCGATCCTGACGGACAGGGGGACAGAATATTGCGGCAAGAAGGAAAGTCATGAATATGAGCTATATCTTTCAATAGAAAATATAGCTCACACAAGAACAAAAGCAAAGTTCCCTCAAACAAATGGGATATGCGAACGGTTCCATCAGACGATCCAGAATGAGTTCTATGCCACGGCATTTAGAAAAAAAATCTACTCTAGCGTAGAAGA
>JANQSR010000089.1 GCA_028279205.1 Simkania sp. | reverse complement strand
AAACTTTTTTCTAAGCTTTCCCAGTCTATATCCTTAGCCAGCTGAGATAGTTCGTTAGTAGGATCAAGGATCTGTGATAGACGACTTTGAAAAAGCCTGTCTTGTGAATGGTTTGTCTTTTTTGGAATCATAAAATTTGCAAGGTTTTGGGCAAAAATCGCAATTTCTATGCATATTTTATATTAAAAAACACCTTTAAATCAAGCTTTTCTCTCAGATAAACAAGGATTCACGCATATTTTCAGGGACGACGAATGCGGGGTTTGTCTGTGGAGTGGCTGGTTGTTGTCAACCAAAAGGCCGCGGTGAAGCAGAAACCACCAGGTAAGCGCGAGCAACAACTGGTCTGGGTGAAACCAGGATTCTCATCCCTTTCAAGGGATCGAGAGGATGTCAACAAACAGTTAAATTAGTCTGGAAATCTATTATAATCTGCTTTCACCTGTCTCCATAAAAATTCGGCTCGACTCTTTCTCTTCTCATACTTGTTCATCTCAGGCTCAAATAGGGGAATCTGGTTCATCTCAACTTTTGGACCAAAAGAGAGGTGGATTGCGCCCCCATGTGTGACCCTTTTCTCCCCAATTTTAGCTTTGGTCTTTTTGGGAGGGGGAAGCAGACGATAAGTTGATAGAGCTAATGTGTAAAAATGGGTGGGTCTACCTGCCTTCTGCGTCATGAGATAGAACATTTCGATGCTTTGGGGATCAAAAGGGGCTACCTCGACGACGCCTTGGTCATTTGCCCGATCCCGCCCTCCACTTGGAGCCACATAGATTGCGCATCCTCCACTTTTAAGCAGTTGTGACATGAGTTGCATAGTGCGTTTATTATGAAGTTGCTTTTCATGCTTTTGAGAAGGGGGCTTATCGATATATTTTTTTGAATGGATACAGAGAAGGTTGCGCCCCATGCTAAAGGGGATTGCTAAAAGGTCGGTCGTCACTTTTGTTCCCGCCACAAAGATCAGGTTTTCGGCAAACTCTGGTGCCTCTTTTTCCAAAAGGATACTGATCGCTTGGGGATCAGCTTCGATCTGGTGATTGGAGAAGAGGATCACATTTTCCCCTTTTTTCAATAAAGAGAGGATCATTTTGAGATACTCTAATCCACTCACTGTTGAATGGGGAAGGTCGACAAGCGGTTTTAGAAAATCTATTCCGAATTGGTAATAATCGATTGGCCCCCGGATCGCTTGATGATACGGTTTGAATAGGTAGGGGGTTTGAAGCTGATCTTTGATAAGGGAGAGAAAGAGGTCAAGAAGAGGGATGTATGCACTCAAATCCCCCCCGTGAGCTGCAATGACCGACTGGTAGCTTTCTAAAAAGGCGTTTAAGATCTTTTTATATTTTTGAGGAAACCCTTTGCTTGAGATCAAAGACCTGATTTTCTTTTTAAAAAATAATGGGTCAGAAGTCAAGTTTGTTCCCTTGATTCAGTGAGTAAAATTCAAAACGGTTCAAATGAAGCTCATCGTCGACCCCGAATTCGATGAGCCCCCGCTCCTTTTTCACAAGAGATTCAAAGAGTTTTTTGTCAGATTTTGACATAAACGCATCCATTTCTGGATGTGTGATCAGCTTAAGCTTGGTCTCTTTCTTTTGTCTGGTAAGAGATTTAATCGCCCTTTCAATTTCAATAGAAGTGCTCTCAAACTTTTTGATCGCTCCCAGCCCGCTGCAATAGGGACAATGGGTAAAAAGGGTGTGAACAAGTGATTCCCGTGTACGTTGACGGGTCATCTCAACCAGTCCGAAATCGCTCATTCCGAGAACCGTGCATTTGGCAGAGTCTTGTCGCAGAGTCTCTTTGAGTGTTTTCAAAACACGCCTTTGGTTTTTCCTTAAGTTCATGTCGATAAAATCGCAGATGATCAAGCCTCCGATATTGCGCAGTCGAAGTTGACGCCCAATTTCGCGTGCCGCTTCCATATTGATCTGAACGAGCGTCTCTTCAACATCGATATTTTCACTTGACGATGTGCTACGACCTGAATTTACGTCGATGGTGTACATGGCCTCCGTTTTGTCAAAAAAGAGATAACCACTATTTCCTAGCCAAATTTTCCGCTGAAGACACCGGTCTATCTCATTTTCGATCATAAACCGCTTGAACATCGGCATCTTGTCTCTGTAGTATTCGAGTTTGATTGTGTGCTCATTCTTGTAGCGCGCGTAAATTCTTCGGGCATATTGGAATGTTTTGTAATCATCAATGAGGATCCGATTAAACTTCTTGTCTACCGCCTTTAAAATTGTTTTTTTGATTAAATTTGACTCTTTGTAGAGGCATGCGGGTTTCGAATGGTCATGGAACTCTTTTTGGATTTTGTTCCAAGTGTCGAGAAGCTCGTTTGCTTCTTGGATCAAAATGTTTGTCTTCACATTGACACTTGCTGTGCGACAGATAAGCCCCATGCTTTGAGGCATCTCAAAAGCTTTGATGACCTTTGTCAGACGCGCTTTTTCCAATCCTGTGATTTTTCGTGAGACCCCTTTGTGGGGGGTGTTGGGAAGCAAGACGAGATAACGCCCTGGAATGGAGATGTTAGAAGTCAAACGGGCTCCCTTAGAGCCGATGGGATCCTTGATGACCTGAACGAGAACTGGGTGGCCGATCTTCATAAACTTGGAGATGTCTGCGTTTTTGACTGCGTGGGGCTTGATCGTTTTGATGCTCTGCTCCCTGTCAAAATCCATGTCGAACATCTCTTGAAATTTTTGGATATTTTCGAGAATGTCCCTGATATGGATAAACCCATTCTCTTCTTCGTTGATGTTGATGAAAGCCGACTTGATATTATGGAGAATGTTAATCACTTCTCCGCGGTAAATGTTGCCCGCGAGCTGCTCGTTCGACTTTCTTTCCAAGATCAAGTCTTGAAGTTTACCGCAGCTTAAAATCGCGCATCTCTTCTCTCTTGAGGTGATACTAATTAAACTTTCTTTCATTAATCTACCATAATAGTTTCGCGCACCTAATAGGTCTTCTTACTTTACAACTATATGTTTCCTCTAGCACAAACCAAATGCCTGTTTTTCAAGTTGCTGTTTCATCTTTATAATAACCTGGTTTTTGATAAGATGTGCCGTAGCTTGCACCCCATCTGTTAACGCCTCTGGATCGGCATCCCCGTGGCATTTCATGACGATGGCTTCCACACCGCAGAGAATAGCCCCCGGATATTTGGCTGAACAAAGATTTTTCTTAAAACCTTCATATAGAGACCTAGAAATAGGTGAGCTTGGTGAATTTTTTTCTAAAGTCTCCAAGAGGAAAGAAGAGATCCCCTCCGCTGTCTTTAAGAAGATATTCCCTGTGAAACCATCTGTCACAAGGACATCGATATCTCCCGAAAAGATCTCTTTTCCTTCGATGTTGCCCACAAAAACAAAGCTTTCATCTAGAGAGCTTAATTTTTGAAGGTGTTTATAACTCTTTTTTATCTCCTCTCTTCCCTTCATCTCTTCGGCTCCGATATTAAGTAGTCCAATGCGTGGTCGTGACAGGTTGCAACTTTTTTGATAGGCAAATCCGATCTGAGCGACTTGTACCAGACGTTTGGGCGTACAGTCGACGTTTGCTCCCACATCCAAAGTTGCAACAAAAGATTTTCTTGTCGGAAGTAAAGCCATTAAAGCGCTCCTTTCGATTCCCTTAAAGAGGGAGAGGTGTAGCTGCGTCAGCGCGACCAAAGCTCCCGTATTCCCAGTGGATACCAGTGCATCGATCTTTTTTTCTTTCAGAAGGTGGATAGCGATGCTGAGTGATGCTTTTTTTTTTCTTCGGACAGCTAAAAGGGGGTCATCCTCCATGTGAATGACCTCTTCCACTTGACGAAGTGTAAGAAAACGGTCAGGCAAAAGGGTTGGGTGAGAGGCTTGAAACCGCTTTAGCTTAAGGTGGAGCTCAGGTGTGACAAAGATGAGCAGGCGTGTAGGGGGATCTGTCTTTTCATAGATCGTACAAAGAGTCTCCAAAATGTAGTCAAAATGATGGTGATCGCCCCCTAAAAGGTCAACTCCGATCAGCGGCATGTTATTCTTTGTCTTCGCTGATCACAGCTTGATCGTCATACCGGCCACAGAATGCACACATGTTGTGAGAGAGTCTCGGCTTTCCACAGTTTTCGCAATCTGAAACATTTTTTGCTTTTTTGGCGTGATGCGCCCTTTTAGAATTTTTACGTGCGTTAGAGTGGCGGTTTCTTGGTACTGCCATCTTTTTTTTCTCCTTACAATACGAGTGGTACCGAACTCAAGTCGCGAATATCGATGCGCCTTTATCATTCTAACGGGATACTCTTCCTAAATCAAATCTCACAAACAGTCGATCCAAGAGATAAATTCTTGCGGTTCATCTTACGCAAAAAACCACATTGGTTATAAATCTTTCTAAGATCGGAGAATGGAAATTGGAGATCCTCATCTCTTACCTTTACTCGTGTATATTTTTCTAATTCATCTCCTTCAGAGAACTTTCCCTTGATCAGTACGGGGCTTTCGAACTTTAGATGGGACTCATCGACCTCCATAAAAGAGGAGGGGACAAACAAGTCGATCGACCTCTCTTTTCCTCCTCGAAGATAGGAAAGATAAACCTTTAAATCCATCTTTTATCTGAAAAGAAATCCAACAAGATAGGTCTGATTTTAGCTGGAAAATTGATTTTGGTCAAGATGGAAGGCAGCACGAAAATGGTTCCTTTGAGTCGATTGTCTAGTTCAACAATTTGTATAAAAATTTATCTACACTTATCATCCACGATCGATCAATTCTAGGATCGCATTTGCCCCGTTTTTGCAAGCATCTTGATCTCCTAACTTTTCTCTTACCTCCTCGCATCGATTGGCAAAGCACTTTCGATAGGATCGGTCTAAGCAGGCTTTTTGTAGAGCGTTAAAAAGCAACTTTTCATCCAGGTTGGATCCTATCAACTCGGGAAAAACTTTTCTCCCTGCAATAATATTTGGTAGAGAGTAATAGGGAAGGTTGATACGTAACAGACGCTTGGCAATCCATACATCAAGAGGTCTCATCGAGTAGGTGACAACCGTTGGAACTGTGTGCAGTGCGAGTTCTAAAGTGATTGTTCCAGAAGTTGCTATTGCTAAATGGCTTGCGCACATGAGCTCATAAAGATGATCAGGGTGGATGAGTTTTGCTCCTTTTAGATCAAATTGGTCAAAGAAAGGGCGAAATTTTTCGTGATAAAAGGAGATAGCTAATAGAGTTTCTGGGTTTTTCTCAAGAAATTTATGTGCTGCTTTGAGTTGAAGGGGAAAGTTGCGCTCGATCTCTTTTCTTCGACTACCTGGGAAGAGAGAGAGAATTTTCTGATCGCTCGAGATGCCATATCTGGATCGCCATGCGGCGTTGTAGTTATACGATTTGATGTGGGCAGTGAGGGGGTGTCCTACATACTGAACATCTAGAAGATCACGAGAGAAGAGTTTAGCTTCAAAAGGGAGGATGGTCATTAATTTGTCGAGGTTTTTCTCCATAAGGGGAATGCGCCTTTTACCCCATGCCCAAACGGTAGGACAGACAAACTGGAGGAGTTTGGACTCTGTTTTTCTTTTTTTTAAACTTCGAGCCATTCGAAGGCTAAACCCTGGGTAGTCGATAAAAAGTGTTGCTTTTGGTTTCGATTTGAGAATTTCATTTCGGATCTTGATGAAATGACGGTAAATGCGGGGAAGGGCTAAAAAAACGTCGGTTAAACCCATGACCTCAAAAGATTCCATAGGCATAAAGCAATCAAAATCGGTCTTACGCATCTTTGAGCCGCCTATCCCTTTAATCCTAAGACCAGGGTTTTTCTCTTTTAGGGCTTTGATCAGCTTTTCTCCTTGTAAATCTCCACTGGGCTCTCCAGAGAAGATGAAGAGATCGTAAGGCTTGTTCATACTCTTTTGCGAAAGATTCTTCTTTTACGGGGTTTTCTTTGGTTTCGATCCCGGATCTGGGGCATCTTTTTAAACAATTGTGTCCACTCGAGAGCAATCCCTTTAAGGGAAGGATCCACTTTTGCGCGCACACTTAAAAATTGAAGTGCGAGGTCAAAATAGGAGACGTATGGAATTTTGGCTCTTCTTTTTTTTGTCCCAGAAAGGGGAGTGATCCGATACTGGGAGACAAGAATGTCTAGTGTCATGATTTTAAGACGGCGGGGGAGTCTAAAGTGGAAGCCGAAAATTGTATCAATCAGTTCGATAGTCTCTTGATAGATTTCGCCCAGATGGAGGGGTTTTTTTCGTCGAAAAGAGCAGACTCTCAAGCGCTTTTCAAGAAGGGAAAAGATCAAGCAACAGAGAAGGACGGGTCTTTTTAGCGGGGTTTGATGTTGCGTTTGAGCCATTTCGCCTGCCACTTGCAAGTAATTGTAGGTCACATTTCCTTCCTCGGTCTCCAAAAAACTGGAAAGGTCTGGAGTGAGTTGCTTGAGAAGTTGATGGTGTGTCATCAGTTTAAAAAATGAGGCAGCGCTTTTTGATTCGAGCATACGTAAGATCTCTTCTAAGATGCGAGCCCACGCGCTCTTTACAATTTCGGTCTTGCAGCGGGCGAGAGCCTCTTTCATCTCCTTATCTAACTCAAAATGGTAGCGAGCTTGAAATTTAAGACACCGGATCATCCTGACAGGATCTTGCTTAAACCTTAAACAGGGGTTTCCTATGACACGTAGATATCTTTTTTGAATATCCAGATAGCCCCCGACATAGTCGATCAATTGCTCCTTTTCACTATCGTAAAAAAGACCATTGATGGTGAAATCCCGCCTGAGAACATCCTGCTTAGCGTCACCCCAAATATTATCCTCTGTGATCAGCTGTTCGTTTTCAATGTCGCCTGCGCGGAACGTTGAGACTTCGATCACCTTGCGGCCAAACCTTATATGAGCTAAGCGAAATCGTTTGCCTATCAAAACTGCACTCGAAAAGAGAGCTCTTATCTCTTCTGGTTTTGCAGAGGTTGAAACATCAAAGTCTTTGGGTTTTTGGTTGAGCAGAAGATCGCGCACACCACCTCCAACTAGGTAAGCCACGTAGTCTGCCTTTCGAAGTTTTTCGAGAATGTAAAGTACTTCTGGGTCGATCTGATTTACATCAATATTGTGTTCCTCTTTAGAGTAAATTCTGGGTTTCACATCTCTTTATTTGTAATGATTTTAGCATAGATTACAAGATTTGGGTTCATGGGTTCAATTAAAACAAACTGTTTGAGCCGATCTGAGCCGATCTGATCTGGGAAGTGTTGGTTTCAAGAAAAGAATCTCTCCAATAGTAGTCTTTTAAAAGAGTTTTGAAATCCCATCCTAAACAGAGGAAAGCAATATAAAGCGCTTCGATAGAGGCCAGTCCCCTTTCTGAGTCGATACATCCCGTTTGTTTTCTCGGATAACCTGTTTTAAAACCATGAGGTAGGGTGCGCCTTTCAACCAAAGGAACCCTTTGAGCCATCACCTGGGCATACCTCCAAGTCGCATCGATCAAAAGAACCCCTTTTCCCCGATCCTTTCTTGATAAGACAGACCCTCCTAGGTCTAAGAGCAAGTAATTTTTGAGACAGGGGAGCCTCTCTTTAGGGTAAGAGAAAAAGAGAAAATCTTTCTGATTTTCAAGCCCGCTAAGAGTGCATTTTTTCAAATTTTCTTTGCGATGTCGCCAGACAATGGTAGTAGGAAAACAGATGTCCATTGCGTCGATGGTAGAGGGTTTGCCTTTGGAATTTCAAGCGATTTTTTGCAAAAAAGGCAATTTATCGGGTGAAGTTTAGGAAAAACTGTCAACTTTTCTGATGAGCCGTCTAAACTCTTGTTGCAGTTCTTGAGGCGTGAGCTTATCAAAAGAGGGGCGAGGGTGGATGTTGAGTTCCAAACGGGGGGGGAGATAGGGATAGACGTGGCGGTAGGCTTCCCTTACAACCCGCTTGAAACGGTTCCTCTTGTGCGCCTTTCCCCATTTCTTACTAATTGTCACCCCGAGCTTAGGGGAAAAAGAGGTTCCCAAACGGTAGTAGGCAATCATCTTAGAGCTGGAAAAACGGCAACCGAGGCGGTAAATCTTGTGAAAATCCCGTTGAGAGAGTAATCTTTGAAAGCGAGATAGCGAAAGTCTCACGGTGTGAGCTCTTTTCTTCCTTTACTTCGCTTGCGCTTCAAAAGTTTTCGGCCAGCTGCTGTTTTCATGCGAGCTCGGAAACCGTGCGTTTTGCTGCGACGACGGTTGCTAGGGTTATAGGTAGGTTTCATCCTTGTTGACTCCATCAATATGACTTCAAGAGAAGACATTCTAAACGGTTCTTCCTATCGAGTGCAAGTGTAAAATCCCTCTTTGACTCTTTTAGATGAGATTAGGAGGGTATAGGTTGTTAGTCTCTTGAAAAAAGTTAAAAAAATTTTCAATTTGATCTTAAATTCGAAATTAGAATAGAATTGGTGGACGAAGTATCTTACGGAGTATTCTATGAAGGTAAAAGCTTCAGTAAAAGCGGATCCGAGCAAAGGGGATAAAATTGTGCGTCGCAGAGGGCGCCTTTACGTCATCAATAAAAAGGATCCTAATCGAAAACAGAGGCAAAAAGGGCCTGCAAAAAAGAGGTAAGTGCGTTGTGGCTAGAAAAGCGATGATCGAAAAAGAAAAAAAACGGTCTCACATGATTCAACTTAAATGGGAAAAGCGTCAGGAGCTTAAGAAAGTTGTCAAAGATTTTTCTGTAGATCCAGAAGCTCGCTCTGAAGCGGTCTCCAAGCTGAATCGATTGCCTAGAAATTCTTCTAAAACTCGTGCAAGAAACAGGTGTGCTTTCACGGGGCGGTGTCGTGGCTATCTGAGAAAATTTAAGATGTCACGCCTTTGCTTTAGAGAGATGGCTCACAAGGGAAACATTCCAGGCGTTATCAAGGCCTCCTGGTAAGCTTGCCCCTTTTCGTGGAAAACTCTTAGTTCGATGTCTAGATTGTCGTGGGCGACCATCTCAATACCAAGAGCATCCAAGTCTTCTTTTTTTCAGACCTTTTAAAAGAGAGACTGTGATCGTGGGTGAACCAGTATTCTCTATGGATGTTTTCAGCCAGGATCAATTTTATGCCATTAAGATTAAGTGATTTAGACGTTATTGCTCAAAGTCCTGGTGTCTATTTGATGATAAATAGGCACAAACAGATCCTCTATATCGGTAAGGCAAATAACTTAAAAAAACGGCTCAAAAGCTATTTCTCTTCTGAGCGTTCGAGAGTTATGGTTCCCTTCTTAATGAAGCAAACCGAAACTGTTGAGACAATTGTGACCTTTTCAGAAAAAGAGGCACTTTTACTCGAAAATAACCTCATTAAAAGACATCAACCCAAATACAATCTGCTTCTCAAAGATGACAAAAGTTTTATCAGCTTGGTAATCAATGAGAAGAATCGGTGGCCGATGATTCGCCTCGTGCGGTGCAAAAAGAGGACAGACTCTTGCTTTGGCCCTTACACCAGTGCTTATGCTGCTCGGCAGACAGTCGATCTGATGCATCAGATATTTAAATTGCGCCAATGTTCAGACCGTGAACTAGCCTCCCGGATTCGTCCCTGCCTTCTCTACGATATCAAACGGTGTTTAGCCCCTTGTGTGGGTAAATGCACTAAAAGCGCATACGATGCAGAGGTCAAACGGGCAATCGCTTTTTTGAATGGGAGTGATAGAGACTTGATTCAGCAGATAAAAAAAGAGAGAAAAGAGGCTTCGAGCGATCTCGACTTTGAAAAGGCTGCAAGGATTCATCGCACGATTGAGCAGATTGAGCAGATCACTGACCGTCAACACTCGGTTGTCGAGTCAAAGGTTGAGGAGTGTGATGTGTTTGCTCTCTACTCTGAGGGAAATAACCACGTGATTGCAAAACTTCTCTTTCGCAAGGGAAAACTCATAGGTGCCAAACCCTTTCTCTTTCAAACCCCTTTTCCTTTTGATGAGGGGATGTGGGAAAATTTTCTGTTGCAGCACTACCCAAAAGATCAAGAGATTCCAAGCGAAATACTCTTACCTCTACTTTTAAAAAAGGGTGACCTTCTAAAAGAGATCTTCTTTGAGCAGGGGCAGGGCAAGGTCAAGTTGGTCTATCCGAGGGTAGGACAGAAGGCTTATCTTTTAAAGTTAGCGATGAAGAACGCCAAAACCTTTTTTGAGAGGGGGGATCAGAACAAGAGCTCTTTAGAAAAAGTGCTTCTAGATCTTGAAAAAACGTGTGAGTTGACCCGTTGCCCTCTCAAGATCGAATGCTTTGATAGTTCAAACCTTTCACAGACCGACCTCGTCGCTTGCATGGTCGGGTTCACAAATGGGGAGCGGGATAAGAAACGGACCCGCCTTTTTAAGATAAAAAACAGGCTTGTCTCGGATGATTGTAGCTCGCTGAGGGAGGTGTTGCTTCGCCATTTGGAAAGATCGAAAGAGCAAGATGCGCTGCCCGATTTGATCTTGGTTGATGGGGGCAGAGGGCAACTCAATGTCGTCTTGGAGGTTTTTAAAAGGTTGAAAATTGCTTGCGTCGATGTCATTGCCCTTGCCAAAGAGAGGGGTCGTCACGATAAGGGGCTAAATGTTGAAAAGGTATTTATCCCCCATCGGGAAAAGCCTGTCCAAATTTCACCCCGCTCGCCAGTGCTCTTTATGTTGCAAAAAATACGTGATGAAGCACACCGCGTTGCGATTACTTTCCACCGTAATAGGAGAGAAAAAAGAATGATCAAGAGCCTTTTAAGTGAAATACCTGGCATAGGCCCTACCAAAGAGGCGCGCCTTCTAAAAACGTTCAAAAGTGTTGAAAAGATAAGAGAGGCCACCGACAAACAGCTCAAAGAAGTTCCAGGGATCACACAGAAAGATATCTTGACGCTCCGCACTTTTTTTGATGCGCTATCCTAATTAGAGCAGCGATCGCTGCCACTTGAGCAGAGTTTCAAGAGCTCCGAGTGGGGTTGTCTCATCGATTTTCACTTTTTTTAGCTCTTCGATCACCTCTCCTTCTGCTTGCGCAAGAAGGGGCATAGGGGAAGCAGGAGGTGGTGAGTTTTCAACTTGGGACTCCTTTTTGCTTTCCAATTGATCGAGCTTCTCTTTGGCCTTTTGGATCAGACTAGTGGGAAAACCCGCCAAACGGGCAACATGAATCCCGTAGCTTTTGTTTGTGCGTCCCTTGGCAATTTTTCTTAAGAAAACGACCTCGTCTGAATGCTCTTTGACAGTGATGTGAAAATTTTTAGCGCCCATCTCACTTTTTTCTAATTCGGTCAGTTCAAAGTAGTGGGTGGCAAAAAGGGTTTTTACCCCTGATCCCCTTAAATTGAGAAGATATTTGGCCACCGACCAAGCAATTGAAATCCCATCATAGGTGCTTGTGCCACGCCCAATTTCATCTAAGATGACGAGTGAGCGGGGCGTTGCATTGTGTAAAATATTCGCCGTTTCGCTCATTTCGACCATAAAGGTCGATCTTCCACTCGAAAGATCATCACTTGCGCCAATACGGCTGAAAATTTTATCAACGATTCCAATCTGCGCAGATCGCGCGGGAACATAAGAGCCTATCTGCGCCATAATCACGATAAGTGCCACTTGTCGGATATAGGTCGATTTACCCGCCATATTAGGCCCTGTGATCAGCATGAGCATACAGACATTTGGGTCTAGCTGGGTGTCATTTGGGATAAAAGATCCCTCGGTTAAGGAATTCCTAATGACAGGATGGGATCCATCTTGAATCTCAATCCGATTTTTTTGATCGACAAGAGGGCGAGAGTAGCGGTTCTCACATGCCAAGTGCATCAGTCCGAGTAAACAATCGAGATTTGCAACCCCTTTTGCTATTTTTTTTATGCTGTTTGCATGGGAAGCGATTCTTTCGCAAAGTGTTTTGTACAAAGAGTGTTCTACTCTCTCGATCTGCTCTTCAGCTGCAAAAATTTTTTCCTCATACGTTTTTAGCTCCTCAGAGATAAACCTCTCAGCATTGACAAGTGTTTGTCTTCTTTGAAA
>JANQSR010000084.1 GCA_028279205.1 Simkania sp. | reverse complement strand
CTCCCCGTCCACACCCCCTTTTCTCTTTGATTTGCTATCTTTCTGTGTATCCTGGCACATCTCTTGCCACAGATCGAACGCTTTTTCGTTCCTTTCTTTTGCTTGCTCAAGGGTGCGTCTGCACGATTGATTAAGATCCAGATCCAATAGAGGCGAGCTTTCATCCCACCCCTGAACGGCTGAGATTTCCCGCTCGTCCCAGTTAAAAAGGGCCTAGCAAAGAAGGATCGGGAACATCTAAAGGGCCGTCGCTCCGGTAATCGAGAAGCTCTTCTAGCATATGCTCTGCTTTTGAAGAGAGCCTGAGCATGCGGAGCACTTCGAGCTTGATCACCTTTGCGGTTGGGTAGTAATGGTTGGCAAGTGCCCAACTTGTCGGATTGTTCCGATCTGGATAGGCAACGCGGACGGGGGGCACTTTCAAATGGTTAAACGCCTCTTCTGTCAAGATGGCTATGATCTCTGAAGCAAAACCGCACGTTTTCCAATCACAATCGACTAAAAGTACGCGACCTGTTCGACGAACCGATTTGATGAGCGTCTCTTTATCGAAAGGTCTAATCGAGCGTATATCGATCACTTCAACCGAGATACTCTCTTTTTCTAAGAGACGCGCAGCTTCGATAGCCTCAAGGGTCATATAAGAGCAAGCGACTAGTGTCACATCATTGCCCTCTTTGAACACTTTTGCCTGCCCAATGGGGATGGGATCAGCCTTATCTGGAATAGGACCATAGGTCTCATAGAGCCAATGATGCTCTATAAAGATGACCGGGTTGTTATCTCTAACTGCCGACCAAAGAAGCCCTTTTGCATCAGATGCTGTTGCAGGCATGACCACTTTAAGGCCAGGGATATGGGCAAGAAGGGAGTGTAGGGACTGAGAGTGTTGAGCCCCCTGTCCCCAACCTCTTCCTATAATCAAGCGGACAACTAAGGGGACTTTCATCTGTCCTGCTGAGATGTAGTTCCACTTGGCACCGTTGTTGATGAGCTGGTCCAAAGCACGCAAGAAAAAATCAACCCGATAAAAGCAGAGGATAGGGCGCATCCCAGCCAAAGCACTCCCGATGGCGACTCCCATGATCCCATTTTCTGAGAAAGGCATATCCATCACTTTGTTTGAGCCGAACTTTTCTTCAAGCCCCAAAGTTGTTCCGTAGATAGATCCCAGATCGGTCACCCCTTGCCCCATCAGATAAACAGCTGGGTCTGATTGCATGATCTGTGTGATTGTATCTAAGATCGCTTCTCTATATTTTTGCTCTTTCATCTAAAAAACCCTCAATCTGCGTATGCTTTTTCATTATCGAGATCAAAAACGGGGAAAGGACTATCCCTTGCAAAAGCAAAACTCTCCTCGATTTCTGAAGCAATCTTTTTCTCCATGCTCTCTAATTGCTCAAGAGAAAGGGATCCTTCTCTGAGAAGCTCTTCTCGGAAAAGCAAAATAGGACAATATTTCTCCCAATCAGCCCTTTTTTTATCGAGGCAAAGCTCAACACCCGATTTGGAATTTATAATAGGTTCGCATAGCCTATAAGTTTTAAACTCAATAAAAGCAGGCTTTTTATTCTCCTGAATATATTCAACTGCCTGCCGAGTCATCTCATAAATCGATTCAATCCGGTTTTCGAGACAGGATAGGTTAAAAATAGAGTGCGCCTTAGTCACTCTAAGAATTCTAAGGGGGAGCTCTTCCTTTTCCTTTTCTTCCTGCTTCTCCTGTGTTGATGGACAAATCGTCTGAAAGTTGTTCTCACACACAAAAAGCATCGAGAGATTTTTAAGAGCTGCAAAGTGGAGAATCTCAGAAAAAAGCCCCTCCTCGGTAGCCCTCTCCCCAAAAAAAGAGCAGCAAATCGAGGGAAGGTTTTTCATGCCGTTTGCAAATGCAAAACCAGCTGCCAAGGGGAGGCTTCCCGCAGCAAGGGGGCTTGAACCTTGAAATCCAACGTCGAGATCAACGAGGTGCATTGACCCTCCCCGACCTTTTGTGCACCCCGTCTGTTTGCCATGAAGCTCAGCGATCATTTTGTTTAAACTCCCCCCTTTTGCCAGATAGTGAGCATGAGAGCGGTGGTTGCTGAAAAGAGCATCCTCTTTTTTCAAATGGGAACAGACACCAACAGCAACCGCCTCTTGACCGATGCTCAGATGGATCGGACACCGCATCCTCTGCTCTTTATACCGCAAATTGATCGCCTCTTCGATTCTTCGAATCCGAAGCATCTCATAAAAAAGTGAAATTTGGAAATCTTGCTTCACGATGCGTATTCTACTTATGATAAAGTCTGAGATTGCTTTTTTAGGTTCAGATAGAGTACGAACTTGATTCTTGAGATCTCACTCCCGATGCAATCACCTTCACAAAAATCTACCACAGATCAAGCTGAGCTGCAAAAAAAAATACTTTAATTTATACTCTCTCAGATGAAAGTGGCTCTTGTTCATGATTGGCTTGTGAAATTTGGAGGATCTGAAAAGGTGCTCGAAACTCTTTTAAACCTTTACCCTTCAAAAATTCACACCCTCGTTGCCGATCAAAAAAAGTTGGTGGGAAGTCGGTTTCAAGGAGAAGAGATCGAAACCTCTTTTATCCAGAAATTGCCCTGGTCAAAGAGCAAATACCCTCTCTACTTGCCCCTGTTCCCTCTTGCGATCGAACAGTTTGACTTGTCCGAGTATGAACTGATTATTTCCAGCTCTCACTCGGTTGCAAAAGGGGCTCTAACACACTCTGAACAATTGCACATCTGTTATTGCCACACCCCGATCCGTTATGCGTGGGACTTTTATCATCCCTCTTTGAGAGCTGCCAAGTTGAAAAGGGGAATCAGAGGAGTCTTGGCAAAATTATCTCTTCACTACTTGCGCATGTGGGACTTGCAATCCTCACATCGCGTCGATCTCTACGTGGCCAACTCCCACTACGTAAAGCGGCGTATCCAGAAACTCTATAAACGGAACGCATCGGTGATCTACCCTCCAGTCAACGTCGAAAAATTTGAGCTTTGTGAAAGAAAAGAGGACTTCTACCTAACAGCATCCCGTCTCGTCCCTTACAAGAAAGTCGATCTGATTGTTGAAGCTTTCCAGATGTTACCCAGGAGAAAGCTTGTCGTCATTGGCGAGGGATCCGAGATGAAGAGGATCAAGCAAAAAGCAGGAAAAAATGTCGAAATCCTAGGGTATCAAGATGACAAAGTTTTAAAGGAGATGCTCCAAAAAGCAAAAGCATTCCTATTTGCTGCGGTCGAAGATTTTGGAATTTTACCCTTAGAAGCCCAATCTTGTGGCACTCCAGTGATTGCCTTTGGAAAGGGAGGCGTTCTCGAAACAGTGATTGAAGGAAAAACAGGTCTTTTCTATCGGGATCAATCGATTGGATCTATTTTGGAAAGCGTGAAAAAATTTGAAAAAGAGCAGTCTCTTTTCATTCCAGAAAAGATCCACGCTCATGCACGCACCTTTTCAACGAGCAGATTTGAGAAGGAGTTCAAAACATTTGTCGAAGGAAAATATCAAAAGTTTGCCTCTCTAAATAACCACTTGCATCTCTGATTCGAAAATTTGCCGCTTTGGTTTGATTTTTTTTTTGAGCTGTTTTAAAATATTTATTTAATCCAAAAAGGGGATTGAAAATGCTCTCTTCAGTTAACTCCTCAACCGAAAAAAAACCCTCTAATCTGCAACTTGAGTCCTCTTTCTACCATGGAAATTTCCTCGAGGGAAAAGGGATATTCATCTCCCTCTTTTTTAAGATTGCGATTCTTTGTAGTGCCTTTATTCTGTTCAACTCTCTTATCAATAAAGAGTTCATAAAGGGGATCGTTCATACGGGAATCACAGCGGCTCTTTTCATGTGCAAAACAGAAAGAGACAGAGCCTTGGCCGAACTATCTCTAAAAGCGATTTCAAAATCGCTTGAGCATGAGGTGGGCAATCTATCCCGAGAGGTGACCACTTTGGAGGGGTTGACGCAAAAGTTGGATGGGATCACAAAAGATCAGTTCAAAATTCAAGAATTTTTCCGACGTTTTGCAAAATCTGGAGAGGCTCTGTGTGAAAAATTTTATGAGGAGTTTGCTCAAGAGAGAAGGAAGCTCCAAGAAGAGCGATTGAGAATTCAAAGGATCTTCTCAAACCAGTGTGCGATCAATCAAAAAACCCTCCTTAACCTGAAAGAGAAAGAGCAGATCTCTTCTCAACAAAACGGGTGGTCTTTTTGGAAATCAGTTCTTTGAAAACCTCTGGCAGAGTGGCAATCAAATCTGAAGCGATTAAGCAGTAAGAGCTCTTTGTTTTTGCGCTATGCTCGCCTGCACGTGCGTGCATGTAAACGCCGAGCACGGCGGCCACACGCGTTTGAAGATTTTGGGAGAGTAGCCCAGCGATGATCCCCGTAAGCACATCTCCTGTTCCAGCAGTCGCCATTCCTGGATCCCCTCGGCTAATCACAAGAGGCTTTTTTCCTTTCTCAAAAATAAAAGTGGGAGCCCCCTTTAGAACAAGCGTTAGGTTATTTTTTTCGGTGAACTCTTGGCATTCGTCGATCATATGGTCGAAACGCTCTTTGCCCAAGAGGTTGAGCATCTCTTTATGATGAGGCGTTAAAATAGCGGGAAAGGGGAGGCTCGCAAACATCCCTTTTAGGTGAAAAAGAGCATCGGCATCAATCACGGTCGGAACTTTGATCTTTTTGACAAGCGATTGCAAAAATGTCCCTCTCTTTCTCTCTTTTCCAATTCCAGGACCAAGCAACA
>JANQSR010000074.1 GCA_028279205.1 Simkania sp. | reverse complement strand
CTGCCCAACCTCCCCATGGAAGAGGTCAAATCGTCGCTCGATCCCAAAGAGAATGTTTGTGTCAAACAGTTCGGAACAAAACCCTCTTTCCCCTTCAAGCCAAAAAACCATTTGGAACTCAATGAAACGCTCGCCCTTTTTGATTTCAAAAGAGGAGTCAAACTCGGAGGGGCAAACTGGCCTTGCTACCGCGGTTTGGGTGCACGTCTAGAGTGGGCTCTTATTCAGCTGATGCTGGGCACCCATCTGGCAAACGGGTTTGAGATGTGGATCCCCCCCCTTGCCTGCCGCTCTGACATCATGCATGGATCTGCCCATCTGCCCAAATTTAAGGAGCAGCTCTACAAGATCGAGACAGAAGAGGAAGAGCAAGACCTTTATCTGATTCCGACAGCTGAAGCCGCTTTAAACGGGCTTCACTACGACGAGATCATTGATGAAGAGGTTTTACCACTTAGATACACCGCTTTTACTCCCTGTTTTCGTCGTGAAGCAGGAGCGGCAGGCTCTCAAGAGAGGGGGCTAATCCGCACGCATCAATTTAACAAAGTTGAACTCTTTTGCATCACCCGTCCACAAGAGAGTGAAAAGATTTACGAAGAGATGGTCAGTAGCGCAGAAAAGATCCTTAAAGCTCTCAACATCCACTATCGCACCATGATGCTCGTGACTGGCGATATGTCGTTTGCTTCGGCTAAGACGATCGATTTGGAGGTATGGCTTCCAGGTCAGGGTCGCTACTACGAGGTCTCTTCTATTTCCAACTGCACCGATTTCCAGGCGCGCCGCTCGAAGATTCGATTCAAAAAAGGGGTTGAAAAGCCCAGTTTATGCCACACTCTGAATGGTTCGGGACTTGCGACCTCCCGCTTGATGGTCGCTCTTCTCGAAAACAACCAAAAGGAGGATGGCTCAGTTGCCATTCCCACCGCCCTTCAAGGCTATGTGGGTGGGATCGAAACCCTCTTGCCCTATAAAAATTCTACTTGTCCCCTTTAAAATCGCACCCATTTGGCCAGTTTCGCAAATTATTTTGTTTTGCTTCTTGTGCTCGGATGGGTACATGTGACAAGGAGTAAATTTTAAAAACTTATGGCATTTCGGATAAGTCTATCGAACTTCTTCGGAACCAGGCTTGCAAATACTTCCCTTGATGGTCGCTCTTCTCGAAAACAACCAGAAAGAGGAGGGCTCAGTTGCCATTTCCACCACCCTTCAAAGCTATTTGTGTGGGATCGAAACCCTCTCCTTGCCCCATAAAAAAACTCGAGAGAGCACCCCTCATCATATTGTGGGTTACCTTAGCCGCGAAATCGCATAAATTCAGCGCGGAAATCAGTACTCTGGTTAAATAGAATAACAGAGCCAGCTAAAAAGAGCTTAAGGTTAGAATATTCGAATCTCTTTTGAACCTTCTCTTTAGCAGACCCATCAGAAGCCTCATTAAGAGCACTCCTATTTTTCTCATAATCTAGATAAAGATGCCCAAGAAAATGATCGTCACTACAAGCAGCAGCAAATTTAGCAAAACCAGATAGAGCAGCTTTATGCGAAAAGAACCTTCCCACTAATGGAATACAGCTCATCGCTGTAAAAAAGAGATCTCTGATCGATCCAGGAGCATGATTGTTTTCAGAGCAACCCTCGTTGGTTAGCTTTAAGCACTTCTTAGCCACTAAATCGTATATTCCAGCGCGGATATCAGGACCTCGGTTAAAACCCATAACAGAACTAGCTAAACAGCATCTAAAATGAGAATATCTGAATCTCATTTGGGTCTCTTTTTTAGCAAACCCCTCAGGAACCCCATTAAGAGTGCTCCAATTTTTCTGATAATCTAGATTAAGATCCACAAAAAAATTATCGTCATCACAAGCAACAACAAATTTAGCAAGACCAGATAGAGCAGCCTTATTCGAAAAGGACTTTTTCATTAACGGAATACAACTCATCGTTGTAAAAAAAAGATCTCTGATCGAAATAAACAGATGAGTGACCATATCAGAAACTTTCAAAATCACCCCACTTAGACAACTCTCGTTGTTCATGAAAGCAGCATGATCGTTTCCTAGATTAGGTCTAATAGGTGCGTTAGGCACAGGCGCAGTCTCAGACATTTTTACCTAAAGATTTTGTGTGAAAATTTTAAATAATCAAAGTTTTTTGTTTTTTTTAAGATACTGCACTGATTGTATCATAAAATCTATTTTATTTGAACACTCGAAATCATTCTCAGAACTAATTAAAAAAAATAATTAAAAAAACTAAATTATAAGTCTAAAATTTACGTACGCGTTCACGGGGGGTGTAACTAAAATATTTTACCGTGTATGCTGTGGGTCTTATGAAACACGAAGAAACCATAGATTGGAAAGAATGGTACTTTCAGCTGCTTGATAAATTAACTTCTTTTGAAGCAAAAGCATTACGCCAGAAAAATGGTATCCGTTCAGTGGGGGTCCAAAAATGGGCATTTTGAGTATTTTTTGACCCAAAACATGCCAAAAATAGGCACTTTTGACCAGTCTAGCCCCTTAAAA
>JANQSR010000062.1 GCA_028279205.1 Simkania sp. | reverse complement strand
GATCTATTTCCACGCCAGAAAATGCGCCTTTTCACAGTGGGTCGCCTCGACTTTGACACCTCAGGACTCCTTTTAGTCACAAATGATGGCCATTTTGCTCAAAGAGTAATCCACCCCTCTTTCCAACTTTCAAAAGAGTACTTGGTTAAGACGGATGATGATATCACACATGAAATGTTAAAAAAAATCTCAAAAGGAACCTTTATCGAAGGGAGTTGGAGCCGCCCCTACCGCGTGCAAAAGGTGAGGAAAGGAACCCTCAAGATGGTTCTGAAAGGGGGAAAGAAGCGGGAAGTCCGCCTGCTTGTGCAAAACGCAGGTCTATCAGTCCTCTCCTTAACGCGCATCCGGATTGGTTCTTTGCTCTTGGGAAACCTCCAAGTGGGTGCATGGCGTGAAATGTCTGAAGGGGAAAAAGCAGCCCTTTTCAATTAACAGGCTAAAACGGTACCATGAGGTAGTGTTGAGTCAAGCGCAAGAGATAAGCGACCTATGTTGATTGCTCGCCTGTTTGGAAAATCCCCTTTCTTCCCACTGCAATCTCATATGAAAAAGGTGAGCTTGTGTATGACAAAGCTGAGTGAAATTTTTGAAAAGATCACCTCCCACACGCCCAAAACCTTAGAAAAACTTGTAAAAGAACTCTCCAAACTAGAGCATGAGTCAGACTTGACAAAAAACGATATTCGCAACCATCTTCCGAGAAATCTTTTTCTTCCGATAGACAGAAGCCAATTTCTTGAGATTCTCTCGATCCAAGACCGGGTTGCCGACCAAGCTGAGGATATTGGTCACCTGCTCACCCTGCGCCTACTTGACGAGATAATGTATGATAAACTCCGCACTCTATATGAGAAAAATAGTGAGGCATTTTGGAGTGCACGCGCCATCATGAAGATGCTAAGTGCTCTCCTCGCTTCCTCATTTGGGGGGATGGAGGCAGAAAAGGTCAAAACATCTGCTGAGAAAATCTCTTATATCGAATATGAAGCTGATAAGATGAAGCACCAGATGATGCAAGAGTTTTTTGCTGAAAATGAGCAAGTCTTACCTCAAACCCTTTACCTATATACTCGACTCATAGAAGAAATTAACCAGATTTCCCACATTTCTGAGAAATTGGCCAATCGGATCCGTATGATGCTGGAGCTCAAGTAGGCGTAATGTCTTCCGACCACATTTTGATGATTTTGATCTCTTTAGCCGGGTTCTACATGGCTTGGAACATCGGTGCCAACGACGTTTCCAATGCAATGGGAACATCGGTGGGATCTCGCGCCCTAACCCTCTTTAAAGCTGTGATTATCGCTGGAATTTTGGAGTTCTGCGGGGCCTTTTTCTTGGGTGGAAATGTCTCTAAGACGATGCAACAAGGGCTAGTATCTCCCGAATTCTTCTCAGAAAATCCCCGCATTTTACTCTTCGGAATGCTCTCCGCTCTTCTCTCCACAGCCCTTTGGCTTCAAGTTGCTTCCTATTTTGGGTGGCCTGTTTCAACCACCCATGCCATCGTCGGAGCCCTCTTGGGCTTTGGGACGCTCATTGGGGGATTGCACGCTGTCGAATGGAAAGAGGTGGGGAAAATCGCATTGAGCTGGGTTGTTTCCCCCGCATTGAGCAGTCTATTTGCTTTCATTATTTTTAGTGTTTTGCAAAGGCGGGTTCTCTTTGCCTTAAACCCGATTCACGCATCCAAAAAACTGATTCCGATCTTCACCTTTGTCTTGATTCTCGTATTCGCACTGAGCTTTTTGATCGATGGTATCG
>JANQSR010000061.1 GCA_028279205.1 Simkania sp. | reverse complement strand
GGAAGTAAGGGGTCTCTTTCTCACCAACGAGCTTTCCAACAGCACCAAAGAGCTGTTCAACAGCAAAATCAGGAACACGAGAAACTATGGCCAGCAAATGCCCAGGGGGCAAAACCTTTTCTTCAAAACTCCGAGTGAGAGTTGAAGAAGTCAAAATAGATTCCAAAGCGATATCAACACACATATCTTGAAGTCGCTGGATATCTGGTCGATCTTCCTCTAATGGCTCTATCGCTGCAGATCTGTTTGAAGTGTTGATTTCAGATATCATGATTAGTGCACTTTACTTTAAACTTTATCAGACCATCCTAGGGTTTTTTAAGTTTTTTAATCAAGAGACCGACCAATCAATTGGTGTTTTTTCCCACTTTTCCAAAAAAGCATTCGCCTGAGAAAAGTGGCGACACCCGAAAAACCCCCCAGATGAGTAAGGGGAGGGATGCGCCGCTTTTAAAATCGCATGCGGATGACTTGATTGGCTCAAAATATGGTCACACTTTTCTTTAGCAGAGGCTCCCCAAAGCATGAAGACAAGGGGAGATTTACGCAGAGACAAACTCCGAATCACGCTGTCTGTGAGCTCTTCCCACCCCTTTCCATAATGGGATTTAGGTTGATTCTCTCTAACCGTTAAAGTTGCATTGAGAAGAAGAACCCCCTGCTTTGCCCACTTTTCCAAGTTGCCATGTTGCGCGGGGGCAACGCCCAGATCATCTTTGAGTTCCTTGTAGATGTTTTTCAATGAAGGAGGGACTGAAACCCCTCTCGGCACACTAAAGCAAAGACCGTGAGCTTGATGAGGACCGTGATAGGGGTCTTGCCCCACAATCACCCCTTTTACCTCGTCAAAAGGGGTGTAACGAAACGCGTTAAAAACGAGAGTTTCAGAAGGATAAATTTTTATCCCTTTCCTTTTCTCCTCCTCCAAAAAGGACTTCAGTTTTTGAATCTGTGGTTTTTCTATCTCTTCCTTGAGAACTTTGTGCCAACTTTTCTCTAATGTGATCAACATTTTTTGACTACTTCCCCGCCTCAAAGCTGCGACTTCTAGGGTCTAATACACCAGACTATCTGACCCGAGGGTCGTAAGGAGTATGATGAATAGTCTGGGAAAAAGTCAACAACGGCTTTCATCCCAGGGTGCAATCAAAAGTGTTGAAGCCTTTACCTAGGAGGCTCTCTTTTCATTGGAATAGGCTTTCCCTGTATCCATTTTTGCTTGCCTTCAGTTTAGGCATCCCTTCAAAAAAACCTTAAGTGCCTCAACACTTTTGACTGCAAAGGGGAGTTAGAAGGGCATCAGAATAAACCTGATGATATTCCAGAAACCCCTACCGAGCTTACAAATTGACAGGGTGGAAAGGTTTGGGAGATTGGCTTGGTACAAAGTTTGATGAATCCTAATGCAAGGTAGATCTGGTGGAAATGGTTAAGGTCGAAAATGCGGCACATGAACCTCTAAAGGTTACTCTGCAGCATGAAGTAGAAGGAACCGATAAGCCAGAAAGCAATTTTAGCAAACGGGATGTTGTGCTTCTCACGACGGCCAGTTTTCTTGGCTTTTCCCTAGGCTTTTTGTTTAAAACACATCTCCCCCCCCCTTTAGGCACCTGATCTTAAGATGAGGATTGGTTGACAAATGAACCCTATCTTTCTAAAATTTGTCTCCTCTATTTCTCTGGGTGTAGCGCAGCTTGGCCAGCGCACTTGCATGGGGTGCAAGGGGTCGGAGGTTCAAATCCTCTCACCCAGAAGTTTATCGTCAATACCCTTCATTTTTCCAAACTCCCTTAAGCAAGAAATTCAGATCAAAAGGGTTAACTCTTTATGTGGAAAGCTTGTTCATAACTTGTTTGTGAAGAGTGTAAAAAATGTTCATATCCCAGTTTCAGGCGACTTTTCGACAATCTACCGAAGTTTTATACAAGAAACTGACAGGTAAATCCTACCCTGAAATTTACGAGTTATGAACAATTCCACAATACAAGAAGAAGAAGAGGTTGTTTTAAAATTTTTCATTTTAACCGATTAGACAAGTGAGTGTCTTGAATCGGGTCGCTTGCAATTTCCAAGATTAACTAGAATTTTTTCCGAAAAAATGTCAGCATAGGTTTTAAATTTCAATTCCTAGAAGCCCCCTTATTCATGGGGGTAAGTAGTCACTTGTATAAAGTCAGCTGGGGAATGCAAAAGCCAACAGCAAAAAAGATTATTGTTCGGATGCCCAATTGGATCGGAGATGTGGTGATGGCAACCCCCATCTTAACCGATCTTCGCAATGCTTATCCAAAAGCTTCGATCACGGCAATCGTAGTAGACAAGCTAGCCCCCATGCTTGATCAAGTGCCTGCGATTGATGAGCTTATCCCTTTTTCAAAATCTAGAAAGGGAAAGGGGCTTATTAAAAAGCTTAAAGAGGGCTCTTATGATCTGGGCATTCTGCTCACAAACTCGTTTTCGTCAGCTTGGCAGTTTTGGCGGGGCGGTGTAAAAAAGAGAGTCGGGTTTTCAGCAGATGTGCGCCGCCTTTTACTCGATCCTCCTGTCCTCTTTCCCAAAAAGAGAGAGGCTCAGCACCTCGTTTTGACCTACAAACATCTTTTAGAGCATATAGGCATTCCCATTTCGCAAACGGTTCCCCACCTTTTTATCAAAAAAGAGAAACTCGATGCTGCTCACAAACTGATCAGCCGTTTTACCATCCCGAAAGATGCGCCGATTATCGGCATCTGCCCGAGCGCAGCTTATGGACCTGCCAAATGTTGGATACCTGAGCGGTTTCGAGAGGTCGCGCTCCTTTTGACTCAGCGGGCTCCCGAAAGTAGAGTCTTTTTTTTAGCAGATGCTTCGCATAAAAACTTGATCGATAAGATCTGCTTGAAGCTACCTAAAACTGTTTTAAACTTAGCAGGTCAAACAGATCTAGGAATGCTCGTTGCGATCATCTCCATCTGCTCTGTTTTTTTGGCAAATGATAGTGGTCCCATGCACATCGCCGACAGTTTAGGGGTTCCTGTTATCGCTCTTTTCGGTTCGACAGACCCGATTGTGTCTGGTCCTTATCGACAGCGTGGGGCCTTTTTGCAAAGAAAAGTCGTCTGTTCTCCTTGCTTTAAAAAAGTTTGTCCTATCGATTTTCCCTGTATGAAAGGGATATCTGTTGAACACGTTTTAAATCGTATTTTAGATCTTCTTGCAAAGAGAGAGAGCTAAGCTGTTAAATCGAGGGATTATGAAGAAACATCCCCTATTTTTCATTAAAAAAAATAAGCAAGCAGACTCCCACCTGGCAAAAGAGGGTGACCTAAACCTCCTTTCAGAAGAGTGCATTGTCAAAACAACCACCCCTTGCCTTGAGGTTGAAAAAATCGGCCTTCTCATCCTTTCAGGCGGGCAAGGAACAAGGCTTGGGTTTGAAGGGGCAAAGGGGTGTTTCGAACTGCCACTTAAACCTAAAAAAACGCTTTTCCAAATCCTTTTTGAAAAAATTCAAAAGAAGAAAGACTCTTTATCAGTGGCGGTGATGACCTCCCCTCTAAATCACCAACAGATCGAGTCTTATCTAAGGGCAAACAGATGGTTTGGTTTAAACCGAGAGCATCTCGATTTCTTCAAACAAGAGCTGATCCCGATGTGTGACGACCAAGGGGAGCTCTTTTTTGATGCGCCCCATCAAATTGCTCTAGCCCCTGCAGGAAATGGGAAGGCTCTCTTTCACCTTCGCAATTGCCCTATTTGGATGAAGTGGAGAAAAAAGGGGGTTGAATATGTACAGGTGATCCCTGTCGATAATGTGCTTGCCGAGCCGTTTGATGGGGAGCTTCTCGCTTGCCATAAAATCGAGAGGGTTGATCTCGTTTTAAGAGGGGTTGAGCGGCTAAGTGCCCAAGAAGAGCTCGGAATTATCGGCATGAAGAGAGGGCGTCTTGCCATTCGAGAGTATAACGAAGTATCGGAAAGGATTAAATCGAAAAGGGTGGAGGGGCGGTTGGTCTATTTTCTGGGAAATTCTGGTCTTTTTTCCTGTTCGATCGATTGGGTTGAACAGCTTTTCAAAAACGGTTTTGACTTGCCCTGGCATTTGAGCCGCAAGAAAAAAACAAAATTGATCTCGACAGAAAGGGGGTGGGAACAAAAAAAGAGTTGGTCTTGGGCCTTTGAAACTTTTATTTTTGATCTTTTTCCAAGAGCTAAATCGTTTAAAGTCATCCTCAGCGATCGAACAAATCACTTTGCCCCCTTAAAAAATTTTTTTGGTGTAAATAGCCTTGAAACTGTCTTAAATGTGCTCCGTTCCAAAAAAAGTTGATTTAAGCTACAATAATGAGCCAATTAATAATATATAGGTTCAAAATGAAAATTGCTTATTTAGGAGCGGGTGCTTGGGGATTCTGTCTGGCTAATCTTCTGGCAGACAAAGGGGTTGATCTCTCTTTGTGGACAGGAAATCACGGTTTGGCAGATCTTCTAAAGAAAAAAAGACCCCATCCCAAACTAAGAAGCTACCCATTCAATGGAAGCTTAACGGTGACAACAGAGTTAGAAGAGGCGCTAAGAGGTGCCGATTTGATCGTTGAATCTGTGACCTCCAAGGGGCTTAGGCCTATGCTTGAAAAAATCAAGCAGAAAGAGGTCTCCCTTCCCCCCATTGTTTTGACATCAAAGGGAATTGAACAAGACACATGCCTTTTGATGTCTGAAGTCGCTTTAGATGTTTTGGGAAAAGAGTTTAGAGAGCGGATTGGAACTCTCTCTGGCCCAAGTCTTGCAGATGAAGTGATGCAAAAGCTCCCCACCTCTGTTGTAGCAGCCTCCTATTCGCATGAGCTCTCCCTCCAGATCGTTGACCTCTTTTCAACACCCTTTTTCCGTGTCTATCCAAATGATGATGTTGCTGGAGTCTGTTTTGGTGGTGCGATGAAAAATATCATTGCAATTGCCTGCGCGATTGCCGATGGTCTGGGACTTGGTGAAAATACAAAGGCGGCTCTTATGACGCGAGGGCTTCACGAAATTCGGAAACTTTCTACGGTTAAAGGGTGTCGCGCCGATACCTTGAGTGGACTTTCGGGAATGGGCGATCTGTGTGTGACCTGCCGATCAACGCTCAGTCGAAACTACATCTTTGGCCAACTTCTAGCAAACGGTTTTACTCCCGAAAAGGCTTATAAAAAAGTGGGCATGGTTGTCGAAGGGGCTTACACCTGCGTTTCGGCGTTCCAAATGGGGCTAAAAGCGGATATCCCTCTTCCCATCACACAGGCTGTCTATTCAATCATTTATGAAAACCTCGATATTAAGGTGGCGGTCGAAAAACTTTTAAAGAGGGCGGTCAAGCAAGAGCATTTGTGAGCTTCGAAGGATACAAGGTGGTTACAGCCAAAGAGATGGCGCGTATCGAGACTCTTAGCATTCAAAAGGGCGCATCAGCCCTTGAATATATGCTAAAAGCGGGGCAAGGAATTGCAAAGCGGATTGCCACTTTTATCCAAGAGAGAAATTTAGAAAAAGAGGTTACCCTTCTCATCGGAAAGGGGAATAACGGAGGGGATGCTTTTACTGCGGGAACGTTTCTCAAGCGAGAGGGTCATAGAGTCGTTGCCTACTCCCTTTTTCCTTGCCACTCAATGAGTCCCCTTTGCCAAAAGCAAAGCCGAGTGTTTGAAAAAGAGGGGGGAACTCTTTTTTTCCCAAAGAAAGAGTCTGAAATAATCTGCAAAGGGGTAATCATCGACGGTCTTCTCGGCACAGGTTTTCAGGGGGCTTTAACTCCCTTTTTGTCTAGTGTGATTACACATGTTAATCAAAGTCAAAGCCCGATTATCTCTATCGATATCCCTTCTGGAGTTGATGGCAACACTGGGGATGTCGGTCAGTTGGCCATTCAGGCTGTTGAGACGCTCTTTTTAGGGCTACCCAAGGTTGGCCTTTTCATCGGAGATGGGTACAATCATATTGGAAAACTCTCTTTTGTCGATTTTGGAATGAAAGCGGATGATTTACAAAAAGGGCAAGGTAGATTTCATATTCTCAGTGAGAAAGAGCTGCCCAGTTGTTTACCCCCTATTGTGCGCACGCGTCATAAATATTCGGCTTACGTTGTAGCCGTTGCAGGCTCTTGCGGCATGTCGGGAGCTGCGGCACTCTCTTGTTTGGCGGCTCTTCGCGCAGGTGGTGGAATCATCCGTCTTTTTCATCCGATGGGGATGGAGAAAGAGCTTTCTAACATGTCTCATGAAATCGTTAAAACAGGGTATGAAAATGAGGATGCCCCCGTTCTTACAGAGATGGTGAG
>JANQSR010000052.1 GCA_028279205.1 Simkania sp. | reverse complement strand
TTCTGGAATCTCTACTGGCATCATACCAAGACATTTTAAACAAACCACCTATCATTTGCAAAAAAAAAACTTACTTGCCATGAGTTTTTGAGGACGTACGAAAAACTTAGGTGCCTCAACACTTCTGATTGCACCCAGCATGATCATGCTATTTGCTTTTTTATTAGATCAGATCCAACTACTTGGATGTAAGGTTTATCAGACAGCAAGAAAATTAGCGAGAACTTGGGAGGGGTTATGGGAAGAGATGAGAGCACTTTTTCTTTACGTCATGGTAGAATCGTGGGATAAATTTTTAATCAGAATAGCAACTAGACGGCAACTTGGAGACACATCCTGAGAAAAAGAAAGAACTGTAGCCCAAATTTTAAGAAAACATTTACATTAGATCCTCTTAGTTTTGATACCGCCTTATCAAAGGCCAAGGGTCTTATTTTGCTGATTTTTTTTGATTAAAACTGAGAAGGGATCCATGCACATCCTTTCCAGCTTGGGGAATTGCTGCCACCTTACAAAGCATATTGACTTTAGTCTGTTATTTCTGTATAACTCTATGTACACTTGCGAGGAGTAGAATATCTCAGGGATAGAGCTCTTAGGTTGAGGCTCTCTCCTTTCTTTATTTTCTTGAGTTATGATTCTCTCTTTGACTTAAATGATTCACCTTTGGAGAAATAGATTGTGTTGAAAATTCGCTTGCTGCAAATGGGGCGTACGAATCGGTTGGTTTACCGTTTGGTCGTTGCTGATACTCGCTCTCCGCGCGATGGAAAATATCTAGAAATGGTTGGTCACTATGACCCTCATCGGAAGAGTCCCCATCACGTTTGCGTGGTTGAAGATCGTATTCGGTACTGGCTAGACCAGGGGGCAAAGCTTACAGAAAAAGCGCACCATCTCGTCCTATCTGCAGCTCCAGAATTGATCTCAACGATGCAAAAGAGCCAATCTGCTAAGAAATTAGAAAAGGCTAAAAAGAAGAAAGAGAAAAGAAAGAAAGAAGAGTAGGTTTCTCGTGCGTTTCGATATTTTATCCCTTTTTCCCTCCTATTTCAAAGGGTCTTTTGGTGTCAGCATGATAAAAAGGGCAGTAGAAAAGCGTCTCATTGAGATTGGTCTTGTTGATATACGTGATTTTGCAAAAGGGAAAGCGAGGCAGGTGGATGATAGGCCGTACGGTGGTGGTCCAGGAATGGTTTTGATGCCAGGCCCTGTAAAAGAATCGATCCTCAGTGTAAAAAGGAGGGGGTCTCGAGTCATCTATCTTTCGCCTCAGGGAACACCATTGAGCGCCGAAAAATGTGAAACGCTGGCCAAGGAGGAGCACCTCATTCTCCTCTGTGGTCACTACGAAGGGATTGATCAGAGAGTGATAGATCTTGAGGTTGATGAAGAGATCAGTATTGGAGACTTCGTGATCACGAGTGGAGCTCCTGCCGCGGCTATTTTAGTCGATGCTGTTTCCCGATTTGTACCTGGTGTAATAGGAAACGGGGAAGCGGTTAAGCAAGATTCATTTGAAAAAGGTCTGTTCGATGCGCCTGTTTATACTAGGCCTTCTCTCTTTGAAGGTTTGGAAGTGCCTTCCGTGCTCCGTCAAGGAGACCTTAAAAAAATTACGAGATGGAGAGACTCCCTTGCTCTTGAGAAAACTGAGAAAGTCCGTCCCGATTTGATGCAAAAACTTGACAGTAAGAAGAAACAGTTATGAGTCAATCAACTTTGATTAGAGAACTTGAGAGCAGCCAGTTGAAAAAAGATGTCCCCGATTTTCGTATCGGCGACACTGTCAAGGTTCATATGCGTATTGTCGAAGGGGAGAAAGAGCGGATTCAGGTATTCACTGGAACGGTCATTGCGATCAGGGGATCGGGTCTTTCTAAAACATTCGCCGTTTATCGCATCGCTTATGGCTCTAGTATGGAGAGAGTCTTTTTATTACACAGTCCGCGTATTGCAAAAATTGAGATTGTGCGTCGAGGTAAGGTGCGTCGGGCAAAACTCTACTACTTGCGTGGTAAGTCGGGTAAAAAAGCAAAGATCCAAGAGAAGATCGTAGGCATGAAGAAGAAACGGGCAACTGTGACTCCCCCTCTTCCCAAAATAGAAGAGGGTGTGGAGGAGAGCGCTGAAGCAAAAAAAGAGGATCTACCGAACCTTGAAGAGTCAAAGATCAGAGAGGGAGTCGGAGGTGTGAAGAAAGAGAAGTCGACTGTTGCGCCTGCTTCTCCTAAAACAGAAGAGGAGGGCAAAGAGGAGAGCGCTGAAGGGGAAAAAGAGAACCGAACAAGCCTTGATGGGGGTGGTGAAGGAGAAGAGTCAAAAGAGTAAGCCTACTCTCGAAGACTTAAGGCAGCCCAAAGAGAAGGTAGAAAAATGGAAGAGGCTGACGATGAAATCGAAAAAGAGGCTTTTAGTCTAGGGTATAGGTTGGTCGCTGGTGTTGATGAAGTGGGACGTGGCTCACTTGCGGGTCCTGTTGTTGCTTCTGCTTGCATATTGCCCTTTGTGTGTTTGATCGAGGGAATCAAAGATAGTAAAAAGCTTACGCCCCAAAGAAGAGAAAAGGTTTACCTCTCCCTTACCTCTCATCCTGATGTCAAGTGGGCTATTGGGATCGTCGAGCATCAAGAGATTGACGATCTGAATATATTAAACGCCGCTTTGAAAGCGATGTCGCTCGCTGTCGAAGATCTCACTCCCTGCCCTGACTTTCTTTTAGTTGATGGCAACCAAAAATTTCCATCAAAGATGCCCTCTCAAACAGTCATTGGTGGTGATGCTCTTTCAAAAAGCATCGCGGCCGCCTCGATCATTGCCAAGTATTCTCGGGATCAAATTATGATGGAGCACCACCTAAAGTGGCCTGAGTACGGATTTATCAGACACAAAGGGTATGCCACCCGCGAGCACGTGCGAGCGATCCGAGAGTATGGCATCTCACCTATTCACAGACGCTCTTTTGAGCCTATCAAATCACTTTTCTGTTAAATTTTTTTCCTCAAGGCAAACAGAAAATGCGCCTCTTTTTAGCAAAGTTAATAGGACATTTTAAACAAACTACAGCAATTCCCCATGAAGATTTTTAGGAGGGAATAAAAAGAAACTTTTCGTAAACTCTTTTCGAATGATCAACCGTATCCGTTCAGTGGGGGCCCAAAAATGGGCATTTTGAGTATTTTTTGACCCAAAACATGCCAAAAATAGGCACTTTTGACCAGTCTAGCCCCTTAAAATCCACGATCTACATAAAAAAGACCACCCCCACTGAACGGATACTGATAAAGACCGATAGGTAAGATTGAATTGAATCTTTAAGAGCAAAAGCATTTGGATCAGGGCCGAAGAAAACATGAGGGGGCGACCTCGCTTATTTTTTTGGGCCTTTAAAGGTTTGAGAAGCTCTTTATCAATGAAGAAAGTGACACTTCCTCTTTTAACCAGGTTTTTGTTATACTTTTTCCAGCTAGCGTTTTCGCATTAGAAGCTCCTTTCGCAAAAAAGCTTAGAAAAAGAAAAATTGGAAAACCGCCCCTTGCACACCTTTTATACCAAACAAATTGGAGACCTTTTCTGAAAAAAGAAACTTTAACAAGCTGGGTTATGTGGGGGCAAGCCGTCCTCTTCCTCTTTTATGTGTTTTTCGTTCGAATTTTTCCAACCGCCATGGTTCCAGAGCTTTTAGAGGATTTTAGTATCACAGCAACCTCTTTCGGAACGTTGAGTGCTTCTTATTTTTACGCCTACGCTCCCATGCAGATTCCAGTTGGAATCCTCATGGATCGTTTTGGAGCGCAGAAGCTGCTTGCCTTTGCTTCATTAACTTGCGCAGTCGGAACCTTTCTATTTGCCATTTCCCACGCATTGGGACTCGCAAAAATAGGGCGTCTTTTAATGGGGGCGGGGTCTTCCTTCGGTTTTGTCGGGATGGTTTATGTCTGCTCTAACTGGTTTCCTTCAAAAAGACTCGCGCTTCTCGTCGGTTTGGGCAATTCAATCGGCATGCTCGGTGCCTTGGGTGCTGAAGGCCCCCTTTGCTCTCTTGTTGAAAAACTTGGCTGGCGCCCAACCGTACAGATCCTTTCTGTGGCAGGGGCTTTTTTATTCGTGACTTTTTACATACTCATGAAATTAAGACCTCAGAATCCAACCCCTCATCTAAAAGCACAATCGTTAACGGTCATTTTAATTAAACATTTAAAACCAGTTTGCTCTAATTACAAAATCTATCTGAATGCAATCGTCGCACTTTTGTTTTATTCGACAACAGCAGGTTTCGCTTCTCTATGGGGAACCCCGTTTATCGCTCAAAAATATGGGATGGAAAAATCTTTGGCAGGATACATTGTATCTATGACTTTCTTGGGATGGATCGTCGGAGCCCCACTAATCGGTTCAATCTCAGACCGTTTCAAGGTGAGAAAGCCTTTTCTTCTATCTGGAATTTTGCTAACCGGCATCACCCTGTTTCCAGTGATTTGTGTCGATAACCTGCCCATTTGGACTCTGTTTATGCTCCTCTTCTTTGTCGGTATTTTTTCATCTCCCCAGCTCCTTAATCTTTCTTTAGCTATAGAGCTAAATCCCAAGCAGGCCAAAGGGGGAAGTATTGCACTCACAAACTTTATCGTCTCATCTGGCTCATTAATGATTCAGCCATTTTTCGGTTTCTTGCTCGATAGGAGCTCTGCTGGAACTATCAAAGATGGCCTTCCCTTCTACTCAGCAGCAGACTACAGACAGGCAATGATCAGTTTTCTTTTAGCCCTCCTTTTGGCATTTCTCCTCCTTTTATTTTTGGATCTCAAACCTAAAAAAGAGCCTATGAAAATTGCAAATAAAGGAGTGCGCGTTTAAAATGCTTGAGAATTCGGGGCATAGCGCAGCTTGGGTAGCGCGACTGCTTTGGGAGCAGTAGGTCGGGGGTTCAAATCCCTCTGCCCCGAAATTCGTTCATAAACACTCTATCAGCTTGAATCAGCCTTTTTGCATCGGTAATCTAAGTGGTAAATATCGCGCCCTTTA
>JANQSR010000048.1 GCA_028279205.1 Simkania sp. | reverse complement strand
CAGACTCCCCAATTTTGAGAGAAAATAGAGTGTTCCGATCACAAGTGTTGCGACAGCCAAATGCCAAACCACCGCTTTGATGGGTGCTGTGCCCTCTTTTTTTGAGAAAGTCCAAGTTGAAGTGATGAAAAGAGGGGATAGAGCGCCCGCTATTCCCCACGTGCCTCCAATCATGCCCCCCGTCAGAGCGGTCATGGCAGTCAAGAGTGCCCCATATGTCGCGCTGAAAGCCTGTTTCAAAGGGTGCTCATGCGTTTCAAGAGAAAAACCATGTTTTTCCTCGAGCATGAGGCGGAGAAGGCGGTTATTGTCTATCGAAAGTGTTTCAACCACTTGATCGAGCAAAACACCAGAAAGACCCTTTTGGGCGTAGATGTCGCGTAATTTTTTTTTCTCGCCCGAGCGGTTTTGCTCAATGTTGCGACGCTCTTGCTCGATCAGAGAGTGCCATTTTTCTAATTTTCCCCAACTAGCAAGAGCCAAGCGCCCACCTCTCCAAAGAACCCATCCAGCAGAGAAGATAGAAAGAAGACTCAGAGGGGAGGAGACCTGAAAAAGGGAGAGTAAAGCCCAAAGCGCAAACAGAACGACACTCGTCTCTTTCGAGCTATCGACGAAAGCGGCGAGGTGATGGGAACAGACCAGTTTGCCAATCTCCCCAGCCTCTTCCTTTTTTTCACTGAGATCCCCAAATTTATCCATGATCAATGATTCCTCACAAATATAAACTAGATTTTAAATGCCTATGGTTTAAGCTTCAAGTAATGATCTTCTTCTATTAATTTCAGGTATATCCACTTAGGCTATGTTGAAAAAATTGATTTTTTCAACTCTTATTTTGATTTGGGAGATGCAAAAAGCTTGAGTTAGGAGAGTAGGGTCTCTTAATTTTTTTTGCCAAAGAAAAAAAAGAAACTTTTGGGAAAGCCCCGACTCACTCAAGTCAAGACAAAATATTTTCTAGAGCTTCTTGAGCGTTTAAATGTCCTTGATCTGCGGCGAGTTGGAACCATTTGACGGCCTCTTGAGTATCCTTTTTTACGCCTCCTTTACCGTCCCGGTAAATACATCCAAGATTATATTGAGCTTTTGAATAATTTTTCTCTGCGGCGATCCTGAGCCATTCGATGCCCTCATTAGGCTTTTCTTTAAGCAGGAGACAACCAAGATTATTTTGAGCTTTTAAATGTCCTTGCATTGCTGCTCTTGTGGACCATTTGATGGCCTCCTTAATATCTTCTTTTACACCGTTTTTGCCATCCCGGTAAATACGTCCAAGCTCATATTGAGCTCGTGAATCCCCCTGCTCTGCTTTTAGTCTGAGACTTTTGATTTCCTCTGGTTCTTCACGATGTGTAAAAATTTTTTTGAAAATCAAAGGTAGTACCCTTGCTGGGAAAGCGAGGGGTGGAAAGGTCTTGAGAAATTTAAGAGATCCTTGCCAGATAGATCTGATTGTTTCAAAAATAGTGCGAGCTAGAAGAGCAACTTTTGAAGCCGCTTTACTGATGAGATCCTGGACTACACCACATAAACCAGTCGTTTGGGGCAATTTACTAGGAGTAAAATTTTCAACAGCAGACATTTTTAACCTTAAATAAAAATTTTGAAAAATATAACTTTTTCTTTTTTAAGGAAAAAGACACACCTGTAATTATAATGAGGTTAGTTAATAAAAGTCATTATTTTTTACATACTCAAGTTTACCAAAAAAATTTCTTATCACTCTGAGCCTCTCGTGAAAATTTCGTACGTCCTCAAAAACTCATGGCAAGTAAGTTTTTTTTTGCACCAGCGGTCATCTGGAGAAAAATCACAGGGGGTAGCCAATCCGATTGGGGGTTAAGGTTTGCGGAAAGACTCCTGACTGTATCGTTCACACTCAAGCAGCGATCGGGTAATTTGTTCAACTTCCTGACTCGAACATTCGAAGCCCGTCTAAAGGAAGGCCTCTCTCCATCAATCCTAGACAGCTCCTAGCCCCCCCCCTTGAACGCGTACAATTTTTTTAATTTTTAATGTTGAGCTGCTCGATAATTTTTTGTGGATCTTTGAGGTTTTTGTTAATGGCAATCTGCTCCCCTCTTTTGAGAAGCTGCCCCATTCTTGGCCCATTAGGAATGCCCACTTCACGCAAGTGGGCAGAGGTGAGGTAGGGTCTTTTTGTTTGAATCCTTTCGATCGGCTCTTTAAGCTTTTTTGTTCGCTCTTCATGCTCTTCTAAAAAGAGCCTTCTTTCTCTTGGAGCCAGATGCGCGGCGTGTATTTTAAGACAGAGGGAAAAGGAGGGGTGGGCGTAAAGATGTGCCCATTGAGACAGCTCAACTTTTTTTTTGCCAAATGTTTGCTCGGCCTTTTCCAAAAACCCCACAAAATCACGCTCCTTGTTCGAAAGTTTCAGATAGGTGGCGAGCCTCTCTTTCTCTTCGAGAGAGTAGCTTGGAAAAAGCTCGAGCACTTTGGCAATGACAGGGGCACCTTCTGGGAAATGCGCAACCGATTTCAACCGATTTTGAATCTCTTGAAGCTCAACTTTTTTCAAATCAGGAAAGATGATCGGAAGAAGTTTAAGGCGGTGCAAAAGAGCAAGTGCACGATCAAAGGGGGGGTGCGTCGCCATTTTACAGAGCTCATTCCATACCCGCTCGATGGCAACCGATGGGAAAAGGAGGTGGGCATTTTCTAGAATCGCTTTTTCCGTCTCTTTTTCAATGTAAAATTGAAAACGGTTCGCATACCTAACGGCACGGATCATGCGGAGTCGATCCTCTAAAAATCGCTTGCTTGGATCGCCGATAGCACGTATGACCCCTTGCTCAAGATCTTTCCTCCCTTCAACGTAGTCGATCACTTTTTGTTCAATGGGATCAAAAAAGAGC
Organism: Simkania sp.; assembly: GCA_028279205.1. GTDB lineage: Bacteria > Chlamydiota > Chlamydiia > Chlamydiales > Simkaniaceae > JANQSR01. Next base: position 1,313 of record JANQSR010000048.1, on the reverse strand, counting down.
CCGTTGATCGTAAAATCCCGTCTGGCAGCATCCTGGCTGGCATCGGCAGGTTCGATCCCTTCAGGGCGGCGACCGTCGGAGTAAGATAGATCCTTCCGGAACGTGGCCACTTCAAAATGGTGCCCCCTCTCAACAACGATCACAATTCCAAAACTGATCCCAACGGGAATGGTGTACGAGAAAAGGGACTCAACCTCTTGAATAGGGGCCTCCGTTGCGATGTCGATATCACTCGAGCTTACCTGCATCAAAGAGTCTCGAACCCATCCTCCTGCAAAATAAGAGAGGTACCCTCTGCCACGTAATTTTTCAACAATGTGGAGGGCTGCATCAAAGAGAGACATTTTTCCCTTTTAAAAAAATCGACTGATAAGGCATCTCATTATAGTAGCAGTTTGAAGAATTTATTCGATCTTTTCAAAAAAGCAAGAAGTGAGTAGGTAAAGGATGGTTTTAGTTGGAGTCGATATCGGAGGAACCAAAATCTGTCTCTGTTTGGGAGATCGTAAAGGAATGATCTATGAGAGTGAACGCATCGAGACAAGCTCTCTTAAAGGTGCAGATTCAGCCCTTCCCCTTCTCTTCGATAAGATCGATAAAATTTTGGGAAAAGCGGGGCTCACCCCAAGAGATATCGAAGCGATAGGCCTCTCTGTTCCAGGCCCCATCTCTTTTGAAAAGGGGATGATTCTCAAGCCACCCAACTTGCCTGGTTGGGTCAATGTTCCGATCCAAAAACGGTTCAAAGAGCGTTTTAAATGTCCTGCCTTTCTAAATAATGATGCTAATGCAGGTGCTTTAGCTCAGTGGGAGTTTGGAGGATCTGAAAATCTCAACACTCTCGTCTACTTGACGATGAGCACAGGGATGGGGGGAGGGATCATTGCCAATGGAGAGCTACTCCAAGGCAAAACAGACACAGCTGGAGAGATTGGTCATTTCATTCTCGATCCCAAAGGGCCAAAGTGTCCCTGTGGCCAGAGAGGATGTTTTGAAGCCTTTTGTGGGGGGGCAACTCTTGCCTCTGAAATACAAAAAGAGATTGGGCAAGGAGGGATAAAAACAGAGGTTTTAAACGAAGCAAAGGGGAGAATTGACGCGATCGACATGAAGTGTCTAGCCGAAGCTGTGAAAAAAAATGACGCTTACGCACTTGAAGTTTGGGAGGGATTTATTGAGCGGTTGGCACAAGGCATCGGGATTTTGCTGATGGTCTTGAACCCAGATCTTATCATTTTGGGAACGATCGCCTCCCACTTGCAAGAGCTTCTAACAACCCCCCTTAAAAAGAGTTTGAGAAAGTATGCGTGGTC
>JANQSR010000044.1 GCA_028279205.1 Simkania sp. | reverse complement strand
AAGTGTATAAAACGCAAGAGACCTATGGACGCAATTTTTTCCCTTTTAAAAAATCTCACTTTCTCTCTTTGAGCGGATTTGGACTGATCTTGGCATCTTTGATGACGATCTTTGTCGTCACGGGCACATCGAACGCCGTCAACTTAAGCGATGGTTTGGATGGTCTATCTTCGGGACTCGTCTTGCTTGTGGGGGTTGTCTTTGCCCTCTTTGCCTTTCTTTCGAACAACAGCGAGATCGCCCGTTATTTAAAGATCCCCTACATCGAGGGGAGTGGTGAGATCGGTGTCTATTTGTGTGGACTCTGTGGCGCTTGTCTTGGATTTTTGTGGTACAATGGATATCCAGCAGAGGTCTTTATGGGGGATGTGGGATCCCTCTCTCTGGGAGGGATCTTGGGCACTGTCGCAGTTTTGCTCAGAAGAGAGTTTTTACTCGCTTTGGTTGGGGGCGTTTTCGTTATCGAAGTGCTCTCTGTGATTTTGCAAGTGCTTAGCTACCGGTATAGAAACAAAAAGCGGATTTTTAGGTGCGCTCCTCTCCACCACCATTTTGAATTTAAAGGGTGGCCAGAATCGAAGATCGTGGCCCGTTTTTGGATCATAGGCCTTATTTTAGCACTTTTTGGTCTTGCTTCGATCAGGATGCAATAAGATGGAAAAAAGAGTGCTTGTCATCGGTTATGGAGTGAGTGGACGGGGCGCTGAAAAACTTCTCAGAAAGCTCGGGTATCAGATTGAGATTGCAGATCGAGTCGAAAAGGCTCCCGAATCTTCTTTCGATTTGGCCGTATTATCTCCAGGCATCCCCCTAAGTCACCCGATTCCCTCTGAGATGAAGAGGCGTAACACCCCCGTCATCGGAGAGGTTGAGCTGGGATTTCGTTATATAGAGGGAACCTGTATCGGAATCACGGGTACAAATGATAAGACCACACTCACAAGACTTATCTCCCACGTGCTTGGCGGAAAAGCGCTCGGGAATGTGGGGACAAGTGTGGCCGCTTATGTCGCTGATCAAAAGAGAGAGGAGCCTTTGGTCGTTGAGCTGAGCTCTTATCAGCTGGAAACGCTTAAGACAAGAAGACTCGATATCGCTCTTATCACCAATATCACGCCTGATCATCTCGATCGCTACCCCTCTTTTGAAGCGTATGCAAAGACCAAGTGGCACATTCTAGACTGTTTGAAAGAGGGGGGAGTCTGCTTTGTTCCCCAAAAGCTCTTTCAGGAGCTCGCTGAGGGGTCTCTTCAATCGCTCGTCCAAGTCAAAAAAGCCCACCTGAAAGTGGTTGAAGAGGGTTCTTATTTACAAATAACTTCGGGGCACAGATACTGTGGTCATCTGGGCTCCTCAACCCTTTCTCTTGGGCTTGCCGTTTGTCAAAGGATGGGAGTTAGCAAAGAGACCTTTCTGAGTCGTTTGGAAAGCTTTAAAAAGCCTCCTCACCGTTTGGAAGTGGTGACCGTTTTTAATGGTGTGACGTTTATCAACGATAGTAAGGGGACAAACCCCGCTGCGACTCTCCATGCGGTAGAGCATGTGTCAAAGGGGGTCTTGCTCATTGCGGGGGGAAGAAACAAAGGAGCCTCGTTTGAGTCTTGGAAAAAGGGGTTTGGGAGTAGGGTAAAGGCTATTTTTACAATTGGAGAATATGGCGAAACACTTGCGAAGTTGCTCGCCCCTTTCTACGAAGTGTATGATAAAACTCACTTGGAAGTTGCGGTTCTTTCCGCCTACGCGAGATCTGCATCTGGCGATACGATTTTGCTCTCTCCTGGTTGTTCCAGCTTCGATCAGTTTGAAAATTATGAACAAAGGGGTGAGACATTTAGCCACTTGGTTCAGCAGATGAGGAGAAGAAGATGAACCGAAGAGATATGATTATTGTTGCAGCCCTTGTCAACTCTGCTCTGCTTGTTGCCATTTTTATCAGTGCGGTAAAAACAGTCCAGTCATCCCAAGTCAAAGAAAAAAGTGCTTGCGTCCCCTTGGTCTCCACTGCGCTCTCTGAAGAGAAAATCGATATAGAGAAAAAATCGGAGACTCCCCTTCCTCAAACTGTTGAAAAAAATGTTGATAAGCCGATCGCTAAAGCAGATGAAAAGGTTGAAAAAAAGCCGATTTCCCTTCCCGTTTTAACCCAAGAGCTCCAGGAGATTAAACCAAAGAGTGCTTCCAAAACCCCTTCGAACCAAAAGATAGAAGAGCAGCGCACCCTCAAGGTTGAGAAGGGGGATGTTTTGGAGAGGATCGCACGCCATCACGGTGTCTCTGTCGATGAGATT
>JANQSR010000007.1 GCA_028279205.1 Simkania sp. | reverse complement strand
CAGAAAAGTTTGCCCATGCAGGCAATTGGTTATCTTACTAACCCTCTTAAAGCACTTCTTAGGCTAGCTAGAATTTAACTGACTTTGCAGGGATCCTGACAAAAAAGGGGGATTCCGGAGACCCCCCCAAACAAAAGGAGAAACAAAATGAAAAACAAATGTACTATAATTACACCGATGAAGAAAACAAAATTCTTTTTTCTACACTGATGAATAACAATGTACGGTACTCATTTTAACAGATTCTCTTTTTTTTGTCTGATTAATTATCGCGAAAAACACAAAAATTCCAAATAGTAGAAACCCCATCGAAAAAAAACCTCTTTGAAAAAAGGTTTGGAAAGGATATTGTTGGGGAAAAACAAAAAAAAGGAACTTGAAACAAGCCCCCCAAACTTCATTTAACAAACCAGCAAAAATGAAGCACTATTCTAAAAATAATATATGTATTTTGGCACATCTCTTGCCACAGATCGACCACTTTTTTGTTCCCTTCTTTTTCTTGCTAAAAGCTCTCTGAGCCTTGGCCAACCTCTTCTCGGAAGATCGGAAGAAGCGAAGCTTATCTATTTTGTTTCCGTCTGAAAGAAAGGCGAAGTTTTCTATCCCTAAGTCTATTCCCACGGATTCCACTTCAGCTTTAGGCAATGGCTTTGTTTCAACTTCACAGGAAAGCGAAATTCCCACTCGTCAGATGGCAAACGTTTGATTGTGCACGTTTTAATTTTTCCCGATATGGGTCTACGCAAGATTAAGCGATCTTTCCAATTTTTGATAGCTTGATATGCTTTCCTTCGACTGAAAATCCATGCTGTGGGTAGCACAAAAGCTGTCATATCTGCTTGCACCACGAAAACGGGGAAATCCAGGTTTTTCCTTCGATCCAGTTTTCTTATTCGATTTGACCCTTCGGAAAAAGGCTTTCATAGCCAACTCTACCCTGTCTCCCACATTTCGCAGAACTTGTGAGTACACCGATAGCAAAGAGGGGCTTTCTTTTTTCATCAGAGGGATGAATGAATATTGTTGGAATTTCGTTAGAGATTGCTCTAGCTCTTCCCAAGAAAGTTTGCGTTGTTCTAAAAACTGATTATACGGCCATCGACACTCGTTCAATTGTCCCTGCAAAAGCCGCCTTAATAGAAAATGGCGGATGTTTAGAGCTCTACTCATCTTAAGGTTTCACCTCAAATTCCTATGCGTCCAAAACAGACCACAGCTTCAGACTGTTGGATCCTTTGATAAAAACGACATCCCCTACTCTTTGAATCGATTGAATCCGCTTTTTTGCTTGCTCTAACGATGTGACTTTCTCCACACGTTTTCCTTCCCTTTTGAAAAGATCGAAAATGGGATCGGTCCCATTTCCCATACAGAGCAAATGGTCGACAATATCGAGTGCATGCCTTGCTACCTCTTCGTGACACTCAACAGAAAAGAGCCCAAGCTCCCTCATCTCCCCGATGAGCGCAATCACCCTTTTTCCCTTGGGCAAATTGTCCAATGCAGCTTTGAATGAGGCCACACTTGCGTTGTACGAATCGTCAACATAGTGAATGCCATCCCTTTCAAAGAGATGAAACCGATGCGCACAGGTCTCGATATTTAATGTGCCCCTTTGGATCTCATCCCAACCAAGTCCATGCATGCGCGCTACTGAAGCGGCGCACAAAAAGTCTTCTAGAAGGTGGGATGCTTGAATCGGCAGGTTGAGAGGGGGGCTCGCGACCCCTCTTTCAAAAATGGTCACACCCTTCTGTCCCTTTTCCAGAAAATAATCGGCACGTCGATCATTCACACTGTAAAATGTTTTGTGTAGAGAAGCCCTTTTTACAGGAGAGAAATGGATTGTTTCCAAGTTAAAGAGCCCTCTCTTAACCTTTTCGAATAGCTCCATCTTTGCTCGGGCAATCTCACAAATATCCTTGAAATTTTCGGTGTGCACCATGCTCACTTTTGTGAGCACCCCGAAATCGGGAGGGGCGATATGCACAAGTTTAGAGATCTCCCCAGGAAAGCTCATCCCCATCTCCAAAACCAGCTTGTCTACGGGGTCTTTGCGATTGAGAAGGAAAAGGGGCAGACCGATCTGAGAATTAACACTTCCTGGGGATCTTTCAACCTTGCCCCTTTGCTCGAGCAACTTGGCAATATACTCCTTTGTCGTCGTTTTCCCCACAGTTCCCGTGACAGCCAAAAGGTAGGGAGGGCTTTGTTGGTGAAACCACCTGGCTAAAGTGTGCAAAGTTTCAAACACACTTCTAACCCGAATCAAGAGAAGGCCATAATCAAGTCCAGAGTAACTTTTCGAAACAACCGCAGCAGCAGCCCCTTTAGAGGCGACCTCTTTTAAAAAAGAGTGCCCGTCCGATCTCTGACCTTTGAGAGCAAAAAAAAGAGCTCCCCTTTCAACCTTGCGACTATCACACGTGGCCAGACTTAAACGGGCATGAGATGTGACATCGGCACTTAAAAAATGTTGAATTTCACCCAGCGTTTTTTTGAGCATTCGAGATTCTCCTTATCAAGTCTGCCAAGGACACGATCGTTGTATTTTGGCTGATGGGAAACGTCTCCTCACCAGAATACAAAACAAATTTCTGTGTCGCTTTCACATCCTCACATGCGAGATGAAACCCTTTTGTAGGATGGGGCGTGCGACTCGCTTTGATCTCAACTGCCCAACATTCATCCTGTCCAAATTGAATCACTAGATCAATTTCAGCTCCTGCTGATGTGCGATAGAAAAAGGGATAAGCTCCGTCAGGCAAAGCATTGAGAACCGTTTCAATGACAAACCCTTCCCAGCTCTTACCTACGATTTGGTGTCCCAGCAATGCCTCGTAGTTAGGGATTTGCAAAAGAGCGTGCACAATACCGCTGTCTTTGACATAGACACGCGCACTTTTCACTAACCTTTTCTTTACATTTCTATGCCAGGGCTCTAGCTTGCGAACGAGCAAAAGATCGATCATCAGATCTAAATACCGACGGATCGTGACCCCCTTCACACCCAGAGAGTCTGCAATCTTTGAGTAATTGAGCACTTCTCCTTGCGTATTAGCGAGCATCGTCCAAAAGCGTCTTAGCGTTGCTGCAGGAATAGAAGAACCCAGCTGAGGGATGTCACGCTCGAGATAGGTTCGGATAAAATCTTGCCGCCAAATGTGACTTTTTTCGTCATCTGCAGCGGCGTAACTGTCGGGAAACCCCCCACGCATCCATAACTGTTGCACAGCCTTTCCGCTGGGCTTTTCAATCTCGAGCGGATTTAGACCCATAAGCTCTAAGTAGTGGATACGACCCGCAAGGCTCTCAGCGGCTTGCTTGAGCAATTTGTTTGAGGCGGATCCGAGCAAAAGAAAGCGCCCATTTCCCCGCTTTTCCCGCCTTCTCTCGTCAATGACCCCACGCAATGACCTGAATAGATTAGGGTAAAATTGAATCTCATCAATGATGACTAACTTATCGGCATGCAAATCCAAGTAGTGGGCTGGGGTCTCTAGTCCTAGTCTATGAAGGTGCTCTGGATTCTCAAGATCCAAGTAAATCGATGGTTGTTTTTTGACTATCTGCAGGGCAAGGGTTGTTTTGCCTACCTGACGAGGCCCGAGGAGAGCCACCGCAGGAGCGTGACTGAGACCATTTATAACTTTTTTTTCTAGCTCTCTTGTGTACATCATTGTAATTCTAACATAAAGTGTTACATTTGCAAGGTAAATAGGGGCTATCGGGATGCAATTAAAAGTGTTGAGGGCGCTTAAGGTTCTTCTCGAGGGCTTGCTGAATCGGATATTTTACAGCATTTGGATACATCAACACCTTTTCAAAAGTTAGCCTGTCCTCAAAACGATCCCTCTCTTTTTGGGCATTTGCAAATAGAAAGTAGCCCGTATTAGAGACTTCAAAACCATTCATACGAAATAAGCCATTGGATAGAGAAAGATGTTTGTAAAAAACGGGAGACCTGATGTAGCCTCTTATGAGGAATCGTGAAAAGAGTGGGGACTATTCATAAGAAGAGAAGATTTAATGGTGGCATGGCCAAGTGGTAAGGCAGGAGCCTGCAAAGCTCTTATCCCCAGTTCGAATCTGGGTGCCACCTTAACTTGTAAAACTTGCATCAAAAGATTACTATAAGCTTAAAACTTGTACGCGTTCAAGGGGGGGAGTTAGGAGCTGTCCAGGATTGATGGAGCCAGGCTTCCCTTTAGATGGGCTTCGAATGTTCGAGTCAGAAAGTTGAAC
>JANQSR010000003.1 GCA_028279205.1 Simkania sp. | reverse complement strand
AATCTCGTGAGACCCTTATTCACCAGAGAAATTAAAGTCAAAGGGAGCTCTCGCAGTACTCTAAATTCAATCCTTTTTATTTTAATAAATGGGCGGCGCTTTATTCTTCCCAAAAAACCGAATTTTTCCAGAAGCCAGACAGCTGACCAGCATTTCCTTCTTTGGCAAGCAAATAAAGTCTTTGAAAAAGCCCTGGCTCTACTGAAGGAAGGCACCCAAGAACCGCTGCAATCATATTATCGAAAACTACTTGAAAACCTTCAGAAAATTTCGCGTTTACAAGCCACCCCTATATCAACTCGTCGTTTCAGTAAGGAATTTGGGTCAGCTGGATCAGGGTTTCTAGGAGTCAGTGATAGAGAATGGAACCTTGTCAAGCATCTATTAGCTAAAAAAACAAGAATCGAATGGGCAAATCACCGTCCTACCCTAAATTCGATTTTTTCGATTGTAATCAACGGGGTTCCTAGCAAGGAAATTCCAGCAACTCCAGATTTTGCTTCAACTTTTAAGTTTTACAAATTTTTTACCGCTTCGAAAAAGGATAAAACTCTTAAAAACGTTTTGACTCGGCTAGCCGAAGAAGCCCAAGGGACGGTGCAGTCAGATTACCTAAGGATACTGAACAGATTGGAGAGAAATCCGAGTTTGCACTCTATGCGAATGTCAGCTAAACAGGATCGGTATCCCGTGACTAAAATTAGTAGCACAGGGGAAGAAATGGGGGAGAGCGACGCATAAACCGATCAAGAAAATTAAATTAAGCTTTTCTCTCAGATAAACAAGGATTCACCTATATTTTCAGAGGCGACTAATTATTACCACCCCTCTTCTGATTGTTCTGCCATCAGTGCGACCGATGCAAACATGAATGAGAACTTTGTTGCTTGAATCACTATCTCACCCCAAATTGTTTTGTTCATTCCGAGTCGTTTCATGGCTACTTTCGCTCTCATTGCTCAATCCGCCGCTATTGCACCGAATCCAATGCCTATAGGCCGAAGATACCTTGATTCTTCGTAACTGATTCTATTTGACATTGGCGGCCTCACTTAGAAATAGTTTAAATTAATTTTTTCGATATCTATCATAACCTAATTGGAAAAGATTGGAAAAACAAACTTCAGACTGCTAGCTCTAATCTCTTCTTCTTGACAAAAACGGGAAAAAGGAATTACCATCTCGCAATGTCAAAACATTGGAGGTTCACACATATGATATCACCAGAAAAGATAAAACCACTCGGAAAACGGGCTCTTGTCAAACGCTCAGAAATTCCCGCATCAAAAGGGGGAATTTTGATCCCCGATTCTTCAAAAGAGAAATCCAAAGAGGGCGAAGTGATCGCCGTCGGACCTGGCACTTTGGAAAAAGATGGAACGTTCACCCCCCTAGAGGTTCAAAAAGGGGATCGCGTGCTTTTCGGAGCGTTTTCTGGAACAGAGGTTGACGAGGATCACCTCATCATCTCAGAAGATGACCTTTTGATCGTCATTGAATAGAGGAGTTTAAGTGGTATGGCAAAATTATTGCAATTCGAAGAAAAAGCTCTAAAATCGATCATGAAAGGGGTCTCATCCCTTGCCAAAGCGGTTCGTGTAACGCTAGGCCCCAAAGGGCGCAACGTTGTCATCAATAGAGATTCAAACCTCCCCCTCTCAACAAAAGATGGTTTGAGCGTTGCGAAGGAGATCCTCTTAGAAGATAAATTCGAGAACATGGGGGCTCAGCTCGTCAAAGAGGCCTCCTTGAAAACATCAGACACCACTGGTGATGGGACGACAACTTCGATCGTTCTGACCGAAGCCATATTCGAAGAGAGCATCAAGAATGTCGCAGCTGGTGCCAACCCCATCCTCTTAAAGCGGGGAATCGACAAAGCTGTTAAAGCAGTGCTCGAAGCACTCGACGAAATAGCAACTCCCGTCAGCAAGCCAGAAGAGATTAGGCAAATAGCAACAGTCTCCGCAAACAATGACCCAGATGTCGGGGCGATTGTCGCCGATGCAATGGAAGAAGTGGGAAAAAATGGGACGATCACGGTTACCAACTCAAACGGAGTTGAAACGTTTCTCACAGTTTCCGAAGGGATGCAGTTCGACAAAGGGTATCTCTCCCCCTACTTCGTCACCAACTCAGAAAAAATGAACATAGAGCTCTCCGATGCACTTGTCTTGATCACTGATCAAAAAATTTCAAGTGCCAACGAGATCGCCCCCATCTTGCAAAAGGTTTTAGGAGAGGAAAAGCGCCCCCTCCTTATCATCGCGAAAGATATTTCTGATGAGGCACTCACAACGCTCATTCTCAATAAAATCAAAAACTTTCACCCGATTTGCGCAGTCAAAGCACCTGCTTTTGGAGATCAGCAACAGGCAATCCTTCAAGATATCGCAGCTCTAGTAGGTGCTACCCTCATCTCTCAAGAGACGGGCGAGGTAGCCATTCAAGATGTGGGGTTAGATGCCCTGGGATATGTCAAAACCGTTAAGGTCTCTCAAGAAGAGACAACCCTTATCGAGGGGAAGAAAGATGGGTTCCGTGTGCAAGAGCAGATCGCAAAAATTCGGTATGCACTAGATCAACTTCCTCCCAAACATGAACAAACCCAACTGGAAGAGCGACTCGCCAAGCTTTCTGGAGGCGTTGCCCTAATCCATGTGGGCTCAGCCACTGAAGTGGAGATGCAACAGAAAAAACTACGCTTTGAAGATGCGCTGCACGCAACCAAAGCAGCAGTTAGAGGGGGAATTGTTCCAGGGGGCGGGGTTGCCCTCCTACGCACGCTAAAGAGACTCGACTCTCTTGATCTTTCAACAGAAGAGGAAAAGACTGGAGCTGCAGTTGTGCGCCGCGCCATCCATGCGCCCGCTCACCTGATTGCTTCTAACTGCGGAAAGGAGGGAGCGATCGTCATCGAGAAAATCCTCGAAAGGTCGGGAAATATTGGATACAACGGGCTCAATGATCAATATGAGGATCTGCTAGAGTCGGGTGTGATCGATCCCGTCATCGTAACGAAGAGTGCACTTGAGAACGCCTCTTCGATTGCGGGTCTCCTCATCACTATCTCCTGTATGATTACTGATAAACCTCAGCCTAAATCTGATCTGCCAGCTGATGACATGGGTGGTGGCATGATGCCCCCAGGCATGGGCGGGATGATGTAGATCAAGCCTTGGCAACCCAAGGGATTTACTCAGTCGAATCTTTTTTTGCACCGGTAGCTCAATTGGATAGAGTACCTGGCTACGGACCAGGAGGTTAGAGGTTCAAATCCTCTCCGGTGCGATCGATGCCATACACCTTTTTCTACCCTTTTTGAAAATCCTAGTCGCATAAACTCTGTTTTTGTTACTATCCTCTCTAATTCTAAACCCAATGGAGGTTCTCATGGATGGATTGTTAGTCGGTAAAAAAGCCCCCTATTTTCAAGAGAAAGCAGTCGCTGATGGGCGTGTCATTGAAAATTTTTCCCTTGATCTGTTCTCGGGAAAGTATGTCATTCTCTTTTTCTACCCATTAAATTTTACATTTGTTTGCCCAACAGAGCTACATGCGTTTCAGGAAAAGCTTAATGAGTTCAAGAAGCGGCAAGCAGAGATCATCGGCTGCTCAGTCGATAGCCATTTCTCCCATCTCAAATGGCTAAGCACCCCCAAAGAGGAGGGGGGAATCGAAGGGGTCACCTACCCGATTATCTCAGACATAAAGAAACGAGTTTCAAGAAGTTATGCGATCTTAAATGAGCTTGAGGGAATCTCTTTTCGCGCTCTTTTTCTCATCGATCCGCGAGGGGTTGTCAGACACCAACTCATCAACGATTTTCCGCTCGGACGCTCTGTTGAGGAGGCTCTTCGCATGCTCGATGCCTTGATTTTTCACGAAAAACATGGAGATGTCTGCCCAGCCAACTGGAAAGAGGGGGAGAAATCGATGAAACCAACCCAGGAAGGGCTCGTCAACTATTTTAGGTGAGCTTGATCCAAGTCACCTCGTGGTGATGTAGTCATAAAAATCTTTCTCTGTTGTTAGCAGGATAGAGCGACACTTTTTGCACATCGTCAAGATCGCATTGATGATTTCGACATCTCCCACACCAGGCAAACTGACAGCAGAGATTTTGCGTTTTTGGCTCTTGCTCAAGAGCTGTTTCATCCCATCAAAGTAATCTTTTGGGTTAAACCCCTCCTCTCTCACACGCAGGTAGATGAGGGGGTAGTGGTAACTTAAAAATTGTATTGCAAAAAAGAGACCACAGCTATTGCGAGAGGCAATCCCTAAACTTTGATTGAGTTTTTCAACTGAGTCAATAAAGAGGGGAGTTGAGAAACTCCCCTTTTCCGCTTCACCGAAAATAGCCACGCAGTGGTGCATAGATCCCTTTTTTGATCCTGTTTTAGCTTTTCCATACCCTTAGAGTGCTTTTTTTGCAATCAATCCTAAAACCAGAAATCAATATTTGGCAGCGGAGCCGAGCTCCTCTTCTATCACGAGAAGACGGTTGTACTTTGCAATCCGCTCGGAGCGAGAGAGTGACCCTGTTTTGATCTGACACGCAAGCGTTGCTACACTCAAATCAGCAATGAAAGGATCCTCGGTCTCACCCGAGCGATGAGAAATGACTATCTTGTAATTATGCTTTTTGGCAAGTTCAATCGTCTCAAGCGTCTCCGTCAATGTTCCAATCTGATTGGTTTTGATAAGAATGCTATTTGCCACTCTCCGATCAATCCCCTTTTGGAGAAATTTTACATTTGTAACAAACAGGTCATCTCCCACAATCTGAACCTTTGAGCCGAGCTTTTCGGTCAGCTTTTCCCACCCAGTCCAATCATTTTCATCTAGCCCATCCTCGATAAGGGTAATCGGATAGTCAGAAGAGAGACGCTCCAAGTGGGCAATCTGCTCTTCAGCTGTTCTCTTCTGATAATCTCGGGCAGCAGCGCGCTTTTTTTTCTCAATGTAGGTCCCCTCTTCGAAAAATTCAGAGGCTGCGCAATCGAGAGCCAAGCTAATATCCTTGCTCACTCGGTAGCCAGCTGTTTCAATCGCTTGGATGATCAACTCAAGTGCCTGCTCCTCCGATTCTAAGTTTGGAGCAAACCCCCCTTCATCACCCACTGATGTGGAATGCCCCCCTTTTCGAAGAAGTTTTTTTAACGTGTGAAATATCTCAGAGCCCCAACGAAGCGCTTCACCAAAGGTCGGAGCCGCAAAAGGGCAGATCATAAACTCTTGAAATTCGAGCGAGTTGTCTGCATGCACGCCCCCATTAATGATATTCATCAGCGGCTTGGGCAAGTGAGTGGTATGAGCACCCCCAATGTACCGATAGAGCGGCTCTTGATTGACCATTGCACCCGCACGCGCTACAGCCAAAGAGACTCCCAAAATGGCATTGCCACCCAAAGAGGATTTATTCTCCGTATGATCCTCATTGATCATGGCAAGATCGATTCCCGTCTGATCAAAAACCGAATGCCCTTCGAGCAGACGGTTTAGAGGACCAATCACATTCTGAACCGCCTTTTTCACCCCTTTCCCATCGTAGCGCTCTAGATCCCTGTCGCGGATCTCAAAAGCTTCGTGTGCCCCTTTAGAGGAGCCAGAGGGAACGCAAGACTTGCCAATAATCCCCCCTTCAACCAAGACCTCTACTTCAAGTGTGGGATTACCCCTTGAATCAAGGATCTCTCTGGCATGAATCTTCTTTATCTTGCTCATCCATCTTCCCTAAAGGGGATGAAAGCTCCCGCATGTTTTTTAATGTCTGATGCCACGGATCATCATCGAAAGGCGCCCGGTTTCAAAAAGGGCAGACTTTTCACTGCTCATCACCTGCAATGATCGGAGAGGCAACCCTGCATTAAAAGGCAGATGAAGAGAACCCTCTTTCCGTTTTAAAGAGCTTAACGCCACTTGATGAACCTTGGTTGCAAGGATGCCCGACACTCCATCGGAGAGTAACGGCCGATTTATCTGTATCATTGTTTGAGGTGAAAATCCCGGAACCATCTCTCTCTCCTATGTTTTTAAGGTAAACTTTGACAAAACTGGATTGTATGCTCTTGTTTTTTTTTTGTAAATCGACCCGAGTCAGAAAAAAGCAACTTAAAATCAATCTGCTTTCAAGGGGTTCCAACGCGCTCTTTTGGGAAAGCCATGGCATGGATTAAAATAGCGCCAGAAACGGCAACATTGAGCGATTCAATATCACCACTCATCGGAATGGTCACCAAAAGACCCATCTCCTCTCTTTTTTTCGAAACCCCGTGCGCCTCATTGCCCAAAATGAGAATGGCTGGCTTTTTGAAAGTCAAAGAGGTCGCAGGAGCCCCTTTAAGGGAGGCAACATAGACGTGAAACCCTTCCGTATCCAGCCGTTTTGTCTGCAAAGGCAGTTTGAATGTTGCCCCTTTGGCGGCGCGAAGTGCTTTCTCATTGTAAGGATCAACGCAAGAGGGAAATAAAAAAATGCCTCCCACACCAAGGGCTAAGGCTGTGCGGATCAACGTCCCCAAATTCCCCGGATCATTGATACCATCCAATGCCAAAATGAGCTCTTTTCCCGCAAGACTCTCCTCTTTCGGCATGGCAATCTCCCCAGCAACCCCTTCTGAGGATCTCACTCCCGAAATTTTTTCAAAAACGCTTTTTGAAACGTATTGGATCTCCTCTGCCTCTAGAAAACCGGTTTTATCCTCTCTTAAAATCACTCTTTTGAGGGGAAGTTTTACCTCTTTGAGAAGCTTTTCCCCTTCGACAAAGAGCAGCCTCTTTGAATAGCGATACTCCTTATCTTTCCTAAGCTTGACCAGGTGCTTGACAAGAGGGTTCTGCGTGCTTGTGATCTTTTTTCGATGCGTCACACTCACCTTACCTTGAAGACAAGAAGGGTCAGATCGTCATATTGAGGAATTCCCCCTGTAAAGGAATGGAGCTCTTCGATCACCCCATCCACGATCTGCTGCGCACTTAAATCTTTTTTATCTTCAAGTAGCTTGATCAATCTTTTCTCCCCGAACATCTCCACCCTTTCATTGAGCGCTTCAATAATGCCATCGGTAAAAAGGAGGAGAATATCGCCAGAGCGTAGTTGCACCTTTCTAATCTCAAAAGGATCAAATGGCTCAATGCCAAAAGCCGCCCCTCGAGTTGTGAGGGTTTCAAGTGAGCCATCCGCACGCATCAAATAGGGGGGAAAATGGCCACAGTTTGAGAAATAGAGCTCTTTTTTCTTTTGATCAAACATCCCAACCCAGGCAGTCACAAACATTCCTGTATCACCCGCATCCAAACAAAAAAGCTGATTGCTTTTTGAGATAATCAGGTCTAATTGATGGGTCATTTGCGCATAACTACGCAGGAGGCTCCGAAGAGTCAGAGAATAAAGACAGGCCGAGAACCCTTTGCCAGCCGTATCAGCAATCGAAAAGAAGAGCCGCTCTTGTTGCTCATTTGGACAGGTGAGAAAATCGTAAAAATCCCCCCCCACCTCTTTGGCGGGTATAAAGCAGCTAGCAATCTCTAACCCCAAAAAGGAGGGAAGCGTTTTGGGCAAAATAGAGGACTGAACCTCCTGCCCAATCATCAGTTCCCGCTTGAAAGCTTCTTTTTCGAGTCGCTCTTTTTCAACCCGCTCAAAGGAATCAATCAAGGAGCAGATGGTCTTGTTGAAAATCTCCCCGACAATGTTGATCTCAAACCCCATTGAATCCATCTGGTAACGCGCACTTAAATCTGATGAGCGGATACGCTCCATCGTCAAACAAAGGCTCCTTAGAGGACGACTCAAACGGCGTGCTAGCAGATAGGTTAACCCTCCACCCAAACCTAAGATGAGTAAAAAGAGCACCCCTACCTTTGCAAGGAAATAGTAAGAGGCAGTAAAACCTGGGCGCTTTGGAACCGCAACACAGATAAGTAGAGAGCTATCTGGGATTTCCCCTATTTTCCCTCTCTCCGTCTCACTCACAAAAATGGGAACCCTTTCCCCCTCCAAAAATTGAACCGCCGCCTCTCGCCAAACCGAACTAGTTGACAAAAGCACCTTTCCTTCACTTGAGAGCACAAAAATGACAAGCTGATTTTCACCCTCTTTCTCTACACTCAACCTATCCATCACATCCTTGCTTGAAAAACGGATTCCCCACACCTCTTGCCCCCCTGAAACCGGCTCAAAAAAGTAGAAAAACCGGTTCAAAGAGTCCAAAGTGAGCCGTTCAGTCTGATCTAAATTTTCGGGCATGAGACCAGAGAAATTTTCCTTCAAAAGTTGGGGATCAGAAGCTCTATCGCAGATGTACTCCCCTCCTTCATTTCGCGTTAAATGAAAAAGGCTCGAAAAGGAGGGGCCTAGATTGGAG
>JANQSR010000204.1 GCA_028279205.1 Simkania sp. | reverse complement strand
GAATATTTCACAAGGGCGGTGGACCGAGCAGAAGAAAACAGCTATTTTGGAGAGTCGCCGCCTTGGTACGGAGCGATTGGTTGAGCTGCTTACCGATCTGAAAAACCCTCCTAAAACGTTTATCAGTGCGTCTGGCATCGCCTTTTACGGAGATTGTGGAGATGAAATTTTAACAGAGAAAAGTGCACAAGGAAGGCTTTTTTTGACAGACGTCTGCCGAGTTTGGGAAAGAGCGGCTCTTAAGCTTGAGAAAAAAGGGGTGCGCGTTGTCTGTGCCCGTTTCGGAATCATTCTGGGATCGGGGGGAGCTTTGAAAAAAATGCTCGTTCCTTTTAGGTTTGGACTGGGAGGGAGGATCGGATGTGGGCGTCAATATGTGAGTTGGATCGCCATGGATGACGTTGTGGGAGCCCTTTACCATGTGCTTATGACTCCAAAGCTCTTTGGTCCTGTTAATTTTACTGCTCCTCACCCCGTTACAAATGGGACTCTAACCTGTGAATTGGTTAAAAGAACAAGCCACTTCAGAGCCCCGCCTCTTCCTCCCTTCTTAGTCAGTCTGCTTTTTGGGCAAAAAGGAGAAGAGCTCCTTTTGAGTAGTGCTCGCGTTCAACCAGAAAAACTGCTCGATTCAGGCTACCATTTTCATTTTTCCACGTTAAAAGAGGCGTTTGATTATTTGATCTAGTTCGATTTCAGGATCAAAGGAGCGGCCTTGCCAAATAGCGATTTGTGCTATTGCCTGTCTTGTGAACATTTCATATCCGTAGAAGATAGCGCACCCTTTCCTCTTAGCCTGCCGGATCAATGGGGTCTCTTGGGGATTGATCACAACATCGAGCACTGCCATCTGTTTCCGAATCGATCCTTTTGGAAAGGGGCTCAAAGAGTTTTTCTTCATGCCAACAGGGGTCGCATTGATGAGAATCTCAAAAGAAGAGGTGAGTTGGCGCTGATTTTCTAGGGCAATAGCTCGGCGGCCGAGGGCTAAAGCTAATTTTGCGCTTTCTTGTGACCTGCGGCTTAAGATAAACACCTCTGCGCCCCTTCGGATCGATTCAAAAGCAAGAGAGCGCGCAGTTCCCCCTGCGCCCAAGATCACCACCCGTTTTCCCTTAACACGAACCCTTTTTTCGATCGTATCTAACCCCCCCTTGCCATCTGTATTAAACCCTTTCCATTGTCCCCTTTCGAGAGTTAGCGTATTGACAGCTCCGATTAACTTTGCAATGGGGTCGATCTCTTTAAGATGGATAGCAACCCTTTGCTTAAGTGGCATGGTGACGCTAAACCCCTTGAAAGGGAGAGCTTTGATCAATTCGAAAAAGGTCTCGATCTCACTTTCTTTAAGGTTGAATTTGACATAGACGGCATCTAGTTTCAAGTGATGGTAGAGCAGGTTATGGAATAGGTGACCTGGACTTTGATCAATCGGATCCCCTATGAGGGCGTAGACAGACGTATTCCTGTTAAGATGGGAAAAATGGTAATGATCTTCTAAAACATCGGCAGAGATTGAAGTTGAGTCTGCCCCTTTGCCGATGGTTGCATAAGTGAAAACAGATCCGACGACAGGTGCTAAAATCCTGGTGATCTGCCCTTTTTTTCCCATGCACATGCCAGCCACATGAGTGTGGTTTTGCACTAGGTTTAGCATGCGTAAACTGTCAATGGAAGAGCGCGCAAAGGTTGCAAGCTTGTAGACCGACGCACCTGATCTGTTCATTCTTTTTAGTACGCCCTCTAGATCGACGGGGGTCCTTTCAAAATTGTGGTAAGAGCAAATGATTTTGGTTTGAGGAAAATGGCGCGCAACCTCTTGGATGAAACCATCGGAGCAATCATATTCAAGATCGAGGTAGTCGGGAAGTAGGGGAAGAAGCTCTACGATTTTATCCCTTCGAACCCTTTCAGATGCCTCAAAAGCTCCGCCTTGAGATTTCTTGCGAAAGGTAAAGATAACGGGAAGAGAGCACTCTCTTCTAAGAGCCGACACACAATCGAAGGAATGAGGGAGAAGATCGAGACGAAACTCTACCACTTTTCCCTTTGTTTTGGCCTCTTGGATCAACTCTTTTGCTTGGTTAAAAGAGCCTTGAACCGTGATTGTTAACATCAAGGAAGCCTTGGGCTTTAAATAGGTGGGGTTTTGCAGGGGGTTTTACTGCAAGCCGCAAAAAGGAGACAAATAAGAGTTAGGCAGTAGCTTCTCGTTGTTCATTTCGATCGACTTGTGGTGTAAAACATCTTACATTTTCTAAAGCTTCTTTTACTTTTCTTTCTTCCTTTCTATGAGGATTTCCCCCGAAAAAGTGGTAGCCAAGGCGGCAGACTGAAATAAAAGCAGAAATGCTGCCCACTCCCAATCCAGCATAAAAGAAAAATGGAATCGTAAAAACATTTCCCGCTATCATAAAAATTGCACCAGCAGCGATAGCACCTGCCAAAGACACATTAGAACGAGCCCTTTCAACCTTTTTTTCTAGTAACGTGCCAGTCGCCTCGTTGAGTTTTTTCAAATGGTGATACCCGAAAAAAAATTGAGCCTTTTCTTCCTCAGGCAAATCTCTAAAAGATTGTCTGAGGGAG
>JANQSR010000198.1 GCA_028279205.1 Simkania sp. | reverse complement strand
AAAGAATAATAGGAGATGTCATTCTGCTTGGCAATTCTTCATTCTTTCCAGAGCCGTCAAAAAAATCCAAAATATTCAAACGGATGTGCGAAATGTGGGATCAAAGAATGAGAGATCATGAAAATAACAACCAGTGACCCCCTCTAACCTAAGATAGCCGACTCTGAAAACCTCAAAGCTTTTGTGATATAAAAAGTCAGATGATACCATCGGAAGGTGGGCGGCCGATCGGATTAATCTGGCTTATTTGAAATCTCTAATCTCAGGACAGAGAGCCTTTGGTAAAGGGCAAAAAAACCCTTTCAAGACTGGTGATTTTTGTGATATTTGCGGTCTTATATTTCGAAAGTCTGATACTTAGACGGAAAATAATCAAGCTGATCTAGAACAAAATTATGGGTTTTTACTATTCAATCTCTCCTATTATAGAGATCTTGATCATCGCAGTTATGATCAATTATCTTCTCTATTTTTTCTGGAACACCCGCTCCATGGATCTCATGTTCGGAGTCTTGGCCTTTTTCCTCATTCTTGGGATCTCTTCTCTCTTTCACCTTTCCATCCTCCATAAATTGATGCTCTCAGCCTCTAACGTGGCCGCTATCGCCATCGTGATTATTTTTCAACCCGAATTAAGAGTTGTCATATCTAAATTGAGTATTAAAGGGAGAAGGTATCGGGAGATCACCGAATTTGACAAATTTCTCGATCAATTTGCAACCTCAATCTACCGGCTGGCGGACAAGAAAGTGGGAGCGCTTGTGGCACTTGAGAATGAAGATCCCCTCGACGAATTTGCTTTAAAAGCGGTCATGTTTAATGGAAGATTCTCTTCTGAGCTTCTCGAGTCGATCTTTCTTACAACAACACCCCTACACGATGGAGCTGTGATTATCAAAAATCTCACAATCGTCGCAGCATCGGTTATTTTACCCCTTGCGGCAGACACCTCCCAGATTGCAAAATCGATGGGAACACGTCACAGGGCAGCTCTTGGTGTCAGCCAGTTGACAGATGCTTTGATGGTTGTCGTTTCTGAAGAGACAGGGAAGGTCTCGATTGCTCGGGATGGGATCATGACGCGTGGAATCAAACTCGAACGTTTCAAAGGGATCATCCGCGGTATTTTTAACCCACCTTTGAAAAAAACGTTGCAAACGCCTTCCAAACTCAGGGAGTGGTTTAAAAGATGAGAACCTTTCTGAAAAAGCTTTTTCTCAACAATCGTTTGCGAAAATTCCTCTCGATTCTCCTTGCAATTACGATCTGGCTTGTCATGAACCATTCTATGGTTATCACGAAGACGGTTTCGAATGTCCGCGTACGCATTAAAAACATCCCCAAAGGGGAGACGGTCGTAGATATGCAGCCAAACGGAATTTTAAACCGGAGGGTTAACCTGACAATCACGGGAAGCAAATCTTTTCTCAAGGATCTTTCTACAGACGACGTTGAAGTGGTTCTCGATGCGCTAGGAAAAGAGAAAGAGTGGATTTCGACAATTTCGAAAAGCAATATTCAGACAGACAACCCCGATATTAAAATCACGCAAGGGATCAAAAAAGTCGCTCCACAAAATCTTCTGATCAAACTCTCCAAGCTACTCAAAGAGAACATACCGATCATCGTCACAGAGCCGATCGGCACTCCCCCTGAAGGGTATGAATTTCTCACGGTTTGGCCCCATCAGCTCCACATGAGTGTGCAAGGCCCCGAGGAGATCGTGAGACAACTCAAAAACAACGGGGTCAAACTGACCTTTAACTTGAGTAGTGTTTCAAAGTCGACCTTGGATGATCTCTTTAAATCTAAAACCAAAATGAAGGAGGATGTCGTCAGTTATTTTGTTCCAAATTATTGGAAAATGATAGCAATGCCAACACTCTCATCCCAACTTGTCGAGATTAATGATCCCAACGCTCGTCTGCTGAGAATCGATTTTTTAAGAAATGAGCGGTTCAAAATTAGAGACCCCCTGCCCATTGCCCTTTTCTTTCCCTTCCGCGTGATCAATGAGCTCAATCCAGAGAGAACCCACCTCATGCCAAATCAGGTGGTAGAAAAACAGCAAGATCTACCTATAATGAAAAGTCCCCTTTATGTGAAAGGGGTCAGCCGTTTTTTTTTTGAGACTGTTCAAGATATGCTTCAAATCGTGATTTTGGTAGATCCACGGCGAGAAAACTCCCATCTCAGTTGGAGCATCCAACTTGTCAACGCAAATGAGTTAGAAAATCGGTATGTGCGCAGCTTTATGTCGGATGTAAGCAATCAAAAAATCTATAAACTACAACCCTTCTTGAGGGAAAATTACTTGAGGAATCGGTTCCGTAGCTTCATTAGCCGGCTTGAGATTACCAACCTAGATGGGAGCACACTTGAAATTGACCCCATCTTGGAAGGGGAGTCTATCATCGTCAATGAGAAGAGTGATAATTAGAGAGAAGATGCCCTCAAACCGTTTCTATTTCAAAGGACCCCTTGTTCGATTTGAGGAGGGCACGCTTGAAGGGAATGCCTCTGATCACCTCAATTATGTTTTAAGAAGGAAGCGAGAAGAGAGGATCGAGATCATCAACGGAATGGGATTTTTAGCAACAGCAAAACTCTTGAAAGTAGAAAAAACAAAGAGCACATTTCGCATTCTAGAGGTTACATACCAAGCCCCATCAACTCCCCCTCTTACCCTGGTTCAGGCCCTTCCCAAACCCTCCCGTTTGGAACTCATTGTTCAAAAAGGAACTGAGCTCGGCGTGACCTATTTTCACCTCTTCCCATCAAAACAGAGTGAAATAAAATTTCTATCCCCCAATCAGATGAAACGGCTTGAGAAAATCTCTATCGAGGCGATGAAACAGTGTGGAAGGCTTGACTTGCCAAAGATAGAATGGACAGCCTCCATGGATCGCTTAAATTTGCTAAAAGGAAATGCCTATTTTGGAGATCCAATGGCTATCCATCCCCTTCCCCGGGGCTTTTCCCCTTATTTGCTTTTTATCGGACCTGAAAAAGGGTTTACAGATTTAGAAAAGGAGAGACTGGAAAACCGTTTTCACGCCCAAGGAGTGAAGTTACACCCCTACACTCTCAGGGTCGAAACAGCAGCGATTGCAGCAATCACGTTGACGTTTCAAACAGTTTAGCCCTTCTACCTATCTGCCGTGTGAAACGCACGAGCACTCTTGACATGATTGACGAGCATCATGTTTGTTGTTCGACTTATTCCAAAGGGGGATCCAGAGGTAATAACGATGAGATCTCCTTCACAGAGAATTCTATTCTGAAAGGCAAAACGGATCACGCTATCTATTCCCTGCTCTACATTATCGACACGATCGCACGAGGGAATAACCCCCCACATAAAGGCCAACTGAAGGTAAACGTGGAAATTGGGAGTGAGTGCGAGGATCGGCATACGGGGGCGAAAGCGAGCCATGATATGCGCAATGTGACCACTCGTCGTCATCACGACAAGCGCTTTCCCATTTCCAGTGTAGGCTGTCTTCACAGCAGCAAGAGCCACCGAAGAGGAGATATCATTGAACGTGCGTCTAGAAACATAGTTTTGAAAAAACTCTTCATAATCAAAATCTCTTTCCGCTGCGATAATGGTCCTCTTCATAAGCTGCACCGCTTCGATCGGATACTTTCCAACAGCCGTCTCCCCTGAAAGCATCACAGCCGAAGTGCTGTCATAAATGGCGTTGGCAATATCAGAGATCTCAGCTCTAGTCGGTCTTGGTTTTTCGATCATAGATTCGAGCATCTGGGTTGCTATGACCACAGGTTTTAACATTTGGCAACACTTGCGGATCATCATCTTTTGCAATTTTGGAACTTCGACAAGGGGAAGTTCGACACCCAAATCTCCTCGAGCCACCATAATTCCATCGCTCACCTCGACAATGGAATCAAAATTTTTAACTCCCAAGGCGTTCTCAATCTTGGCAATCACGAGGATATGACTCGATGCGTGCTCGGCTAAAAGTTTCTTGATCTCAAAGATGTGATCCTGGCTTCGGATAAAGGAGGCCGCTAAGAGATCGATTCCCTCCTGACAGCCAAAAATAATATCTTGAATATCTTTCTCGGTGACAGCTGCGAGTTTAAGTTGAACATGGGGGATGTTAACCCCGTTTCGACTGCTCAACCTACCCCCATTTTCAATCTCAACAACCACCCCCTTTTCCGTTTTTTTAACCACACGGGAGCTGATGTAACCATCGTTAAAAAGCACAGTTGCGTGCAAGGGAATATCATCAACAATCTCACAGGGGGTAAGGCTGACTCTCTCATGAGATCCTAAAATGGGGCTCCGAAAAATCTCAAGTCTTTGTTTTTCTTTGAGCGCGATCCCCTCACCTTGAATTTCACCGACACGCGCCTCAGGCCCCTTGGTGTCGAGCATGATCGCAATGGCCACCCCCCTCTCTTTGCGCGCTTTTTTTATCATCTGGATCGTTTCTCTATGCTGCTCATGAGTGCCATGACTCATGTTCAAGCGGGCTACATTCATCCCTGCATCGATCAGTTTCAAAATCTGATGATAACCTGAGACAGCTGGCCCCATCGTACAGATAATCTTTGTGCGCGTTATCATATTAAATATCCTACCATCTTTTTTTTAGACCAAAAAGTGCTTTGTCTTGCCATTTGAAATCGGTATAATCCTCAGATCTATGAGATCACAACCTATACACCTTAAAAACGTCAGAGTCCACAATTTAAAAGGGGTCGACTTGACCCTTCAAAAAAATTCTCTGATTGTCTTTACGGGTGTTTCGGGATCAGGAAAATCTTCCCTTGCCTTCGACACCATCTACATTGAAGGGCAACGCCGCTACGTAGAATCCCTATCCGCTCATGCAAGACGCTTCATGGGCAACCTGCCCAAACCTGAAGCTGATCTGATCGAGGGAATCTCCCCGACAATTGCTATAGAGCAAAAAAATTTAACAAAAAATCCACGCTCTACAGTCGGAACCATCACGGGAATTTACGACTATCTACGCATTCTTTTCTCAAAAGTGGGAACCCCCCACTGCCCAGTTAGTGGAGAAAAAATCACACCGCAAAGCAGAGAGCAGATCGTATCAACAATTAAACGTTTTCCCAAAGGCTCCAAGCTGATCATTTTAGCACCTCAGGCAAAGGAAAAAAAGGGGGAGTTTAAAGATCTTTTTGAAGGGCTAATGCGAAAGGGGTTTATGCGGATCCGTTTGGATCAAAAATTTTTCGATTTAACAGAAAAGATCCCGTTTGACAAGTTAGAAAAACATGATATTGATCTGGTCATAGACCGGCTGGTTTTACAAGAAAGGGAAACATCTAGATTGACAGAGGCTGTTTTCGAAGCACTCGAAATGGGCAAGGGGGTGATGAGCACTTTAGATCTTAACACTCAGAAAGAGACCCTTTTCTCTGAATACGCCTACGCAAAAAAATCGGGCATCTCCTACCCCCCTCTTAAACCGAGCCACTTCTCTTTTAATCACCCCCTGGGTATGTGCCAAAACTGTGAAGGGATGGGGATCGCCCATGATTTTGATCTTGGGCTCATCATCGAAGAGAATTTGAGCATCAAGGAAGGGTGCTGCTCTGTTGCCGGCGCTTACAACACTGTCAAGTGGGGCAACATTTATGATAATTTGGCCAGACTGCACCACTTTTCACTAGAAGCCCCCTGGAAAAGGTTAAGCCAAGGAGCCAAAGATATTTTTTTGTATGGCAACAAAGAAAAATGGAGTCGGATGCGTTTTGTCCACCCACAAAAAAAGAGCGTCTGGACAGAGTACATTCGGTGGAAGGGCGTTTTGAGAGAGGCGAAAGATCGACTCTCTCAAGCGACAAGTAGTGCTCATCGCTTAAAAGTGGAAAGGCTCATGCACGAAACGCTCTGTCCTATCTGTCAAGGTGCAAGACTTGATCCCTATCCCGCTGCCACACAGCTTGCCGAAAAACGGGTCAATGAAATCACAAATTTAACCATTGAAGAAGCCTTTTCTTTCTTCAAAAAGCTCGCTCTTCCCCCTTTTGAAGCCAGGATTGCAAAAGATCTACTCAAAGAGATTCAAAAAAGGCTCAAACTCCTTCTCGATGTGGGTCTTCATTACCTGAGCCTTGATCGCAGAGCTCCCACTCTGTCTGGAGGAGAGGCGAGAAGGGTTCGTTTGGCAGCGCACATTGGATCTGGTCTTGTGGGAACCACCTACGTTCTCGACGAACCATCGATAGGATTGCACCCTAGAGATCAAGCGAAACTGATCAAAACCTTGGAAACACTCCGCGATCAAGGCAATACTCTGATTGTCGTCGAGCATGACCAAGAGACAATGGAGGCGGCTGACCATCTCGTCGACATCGGTCCAAAGGCGGGAGTTTTGGGCGGAGAGATTGTCGCTTGCGGCTCTATCGATGATCTGATTCGATCTGATCGCTCGATCACAGGTGCCTACCTCGCGGGAAAAAAGGGGGTGCCGATCCCTCAAAAACGGCGCAGGTATACGCATAAAACCATCACCATCGAAGGAGCTTGTCATCACAATTTAAAAAACATCACGGCAAACATCCCTTTGGAAATGTTTGTCGCTCTCACTGGGGTTTCTGGATCGGGCAAATCTTCCCTTATCATCGATACCCTCTACCCAGCCACTCTAAATGCATTGCAAAAGATGGAAAAAAAGGTAGGCCTCCACAGCTCAATTAAAGGGATCGAACATCTAAATAAAGTGATTGCGATTGATCAGAGTGCCATTGGCCGAACGCCTCGATCTAACCCCAGCACCTACGTCAAGGTGTTTGAAGCTATCCGCGATCTGTTTGCCGATCTTCCCAAAAGTCGGGCTCAGGGATTCACATCGGGAAGGTTCAGCTTCAATGTTGCCGAAGGCTCTTGTCACGAATGCCGAGGAATGGGGATGGTGCACATCGATATGGATTTTTTAGAAGATGTCTGGTCTGAATGTCCCACCTGCGAGGGCAAACGGTTTGACTCTCGAACGCTCGCCATTCTCTACAAGGGCAAGAGCATTCATGATGTTTTGGAGATGAGTGTTGAAGAGGCGGCTGCATTTTTCGAATCAATTCCTAAGATCCGGAGCAAACTCGATCTTCTGCTCGAAGTAGGCCTCGGATACATGAAACTCGGACAGTCCTCGACAACCCTTTCAGGGGGGGAAGCACAAAGGGTAAAACTGGCAAAAGAGCTTGTCCGACCAGCCATGGGAAAGACGCTTTATATTCTCGACGAACCCACAACTGGACTCCACTTTGATGACATTTCCAAGCTGATCAAAATCTTGCATATGCTCTGCGAGCTTGGCAACTCGGTGCTCGTCATCGAACATCACATCGATCTGATCAAAACAGCAGACTGGGTGATTGACTTGGGACCAGAAGGGGGAAAAGAGGGGGGGCAGATCATTGGGAGTGGCACTCCCGAAGAGATAGCACAGTTAAAAACGGCGACGGGAGTTGCGCTCAAGAAAAGCTTAAATCCTCAAAAAAAAGCAAAATCGAAGAGAAAACAGACAAAGATCTCTTGCGCGTCCGCAATCGAAGTGCGGGGCGCCTCCCAAAACAATTTAAAAAGGCTCTCTTTAGAGATTCCCCTAGACAAGATCTCCGTCTGCACGGGTCCTTCGGGCTCGGGAAAGTCCTCTCTCGCATTTGATACGCTCTATGCCGAAGGGCAACGTCGCTACATTAGTTGTCTCTCACCTTACGCCAAACAGTTTGTCAAACAGATGCCCAAACCCCATTTTGATCAGATAGATAACCTCTCACCTGCGATTGCCATCGAACAAAAAAGACAAGCGGGAAATCCCCGTTCGACAGTTGGGACGATGACCGAAATTTACGACTTTCTTCGCCTTCTCTATGCGCATGCAGGCGTTGCCTACTGTCCTGAAACAGGGGAGAAAATTGAGTCTGTAACACACCAAAGCATCGCTCATGAGTTGATGAAAAGGGATGAAAAAACCAAACTGCGCGTCATGATCCCTTTGGAAGTTGACCCAGATGAGCCTTTTGAAAAGGTGCAAGAGCGGCTCGTTGAGCAGGGCTTTTTGCACGTGCGCTTAAATCAGATCGAATACACCCTTGAGAGTAAAATCCCCTGGGAGATAGGCAAGGAGAACCACCTTTTTCTGATTATTGACCGCCTCTTGATCCGTCCTGGAATCGAAAAAAGGCTCATAGAAGCGATTGAGCAAGCCTCAAAGATGACAGATGCTCCCTTCGTTGTAGAAACATCTGGCAAAGACCTTCTCTTCAAGCTCTCTTTTTCTGTGAAGAAAACAGGAAAAATCTACCCCCCTATCACCCCCAAAACTTTCTCATTTAATGCGGACGAAGGGATGTGTCCTCACTGTTTGGGTCTTGGATTTGAATGGGGCGCTAATCTGTTTAAAGAGCGCCAAGCGATGAGTCTTTCTCCGATCGGTTTGATCAAAAAACTGTGGAAAGAGGAGCGAACAGAAGAGAGCGAAACACTCTTTTTTAAATACCTTAAGTCAGAAAAGATCGATCCTTGCACTCCCCTTTGGAAACTCCCCTTAGACAAATTGGAAAAGCTCATGTTTGGATCTTCTCGCCAATTTTCCCACAAAGGGATTACCCTGAACTGGTCAGGGATCAACAGAGCCTTTACAAAAAGCGCTAAAACATGCAAAAAGCAGCTGCGAGACTCGCTCACTTCCTACCTCGAGCAAACCGTTTGCATCGTTTGCAAGGGTAGCCGTCTCAACCCCCTTGCAAGAAAAGTTGAAGTGAACAAGACCACAATCAGTGCTTTGTGCGCTCTTCCCCTGCACAAAGTGCTTGAATGCATAAGATCGCTCTCAACCAAAGTAGATCCTTTCCTGGGTAGAGTCCTCGAACAGATAGAAAACCGCCTCGATTTTTTGTGTAATATCGGGCTCGACTACCTCTCTCTGGATAGGAAAGCTCCCTCCTTAAGTGGTGGAGAGACGCAAAGGATCCACTTGGCAAGTCAACTCGGAAGCGGCTTGACGGGTTGTCTTTATGTTCTCGATGAACCAACGATCGGTTTGCATCCTCACAACAGTAGAAGACTTGAGGGGGCACTAAAGAAGCTTTTCCATTTGGGCAATACACTACTCATTACCTCCCATAACCCACAACTTCTGTCGATAGCTGATCATATCTTTGAATTTGGACCCAAAGGGGGAAATCAAGGGGGCAAAATTGTGGCCGTTGGGACTCTTTCTCAGATTAAGTCGAGCAAGCACTCTCTGACAGGTCAATATTTAACTGGGAAAAAAAGGGTGCCTATTCCTGAAAAAAGGCGTAAAAGGCAAACAAAGATAAGCATCACACAGGCGAGCATACACAATTTGAAAAATATCACCGTTGATATTCCCACCCAATCGCTAACCTGTCTGACTGGCTTATCGGGATCGGGCAAATCGACGTTGATGCATGATCTCTTAAAAAAGGGGGTGCAAATGCACCTAGCCTGCCGATCAAAAAAATCGGGCATTCTCATTGATGGCGGAGCTATCGAAGGGCTTGATCAAATCAACAAGCTGATTGCTATCGATCAAAACCCCATCGGGCATACGATCCGTGCAGATGTGAGCACATATAGCGAGATTCTCAAGCCGCTACGCGATTTTTACGCACAGCTTCCAGAATCGAAGATGCGTGGACTTAAAGCCAAACATTTTAGCTATAACCACTTTCAAGGGATGTGTCGCACCTGTTGGGGACTCGGCGTCAAAAGGGTCGACCTTCAATTCTTACCCTCTCTAAAGGTAAAGTGCGATGCTTGCCAGGGAAACCGTCTCAACCAACTGAGTCTTGAAGTGACCTACCGAGGAAGAAATCTAGGACAGCTACTCAACCTGACAATAGATGAGGCTGTTTGCCACCTGCCCCCCATACCCGAGATGCAAAGACGGGTTGAAATGGCACAACGCGTTGGCCTTGGCCATCTGGTCTTAGGGCAAGGAATCGCCACCTTGTCCAATGGAGAGGCGGGGCGGCTAAGACTTGCGCGGGAGCTTTCCAAAAGGGAGACGGGAAAGACCCTCTACTTGTTCGATGAGCCCACAGTCGGTCTTCACTATGATGACATTGCAAAACTCATCCCGATTTTTCAATCGCTCGTTGATCGGGGCAACACTCTCCTCATGATCGAACACAATGTAGAGATTTTAAAAAATGCCGACCACTTGATCGAGATGGGGCCCGAGGGAGGCGAAAAAGGGGGGCAGATCGTGGCCGTTGGCACCCCCGAAGAGTTGGCAAAGCACCCCTCATCTCACACGGCAAACTATCTTGAATTTAATCCTTGAAACAGATAACATTGGTTCTTAGTCCGGGGAACTCTTGGATCTAGGCACTCCGAACCAGGTCAGAACTGGAAAGTAGCAGCCTTAAGGAATCTGTCTGATGCTAAGAGCCCTCTCCGGCCTTTTCTCTATCAATGTCAAAAAAAGCAGTTCCATCAAAACATCTCAGCGCATCACTTGGATGTAAGTACTATTGAGAGAAAAGCTTAGGCTGGGAAATGAAGAACGGAAGAGGAGGGATTCGAACCCCCGGTCCCTTGCAGGACTTCTGTTTTCAAGACAGACGCATTAGTCCACTCTGCCACTCTTCCCCTCAGATCATATATACAAGAAGGCTAAGTCTACCCTCTTTGCTCAAAAATATGAACAGATTTCTAAAATTGAGATAAAAAACGGAGATCATTTTCAGTGAAAAGACGGATATCTTTGATGGAAAAGCGCAGTTGCACCAAACGTTCAACTCCACTTCCCCAAGCATACCCCGTATAAATCTCAGGATCGAGTCCTCCTTCACGCAACACTTCTGGATGAACCATCCCAGCACCACAAACTTCGAGCCAACCCGTTGATTTACAAAGCTGACACCCTTTGCCCAGGCAGGTAGTACACCGAATATCGATCTCCATTCCAGGCTCAACAAAAGGGAAGTAACTCGGACGAACACGCATTTCCACTTTTTGGTGGAAGATCTGTGTGTAAAAAGAGTCCATCGTCGCTAACAGATCTTGGAAGGTCACCCCTTGATCAATGTAAAGAGCATCAATTTGATGAAAAAATACATGAGAGCGGGAAGATATGGTCTCGTTGCGATAACACTTGCCCAAAGAGACAACGCGTATGGGTGGTTGATGATCACGCATTGCATGCTGCTGAATCGCGGTTGTGTGCGATCGGAGAAGCTCTTTTCTATCGGTTATATAAAATGTATCCTGCATGTCACGAGCAGGATGATCTGCAGGGTAGTTAAGACCCCCGTAGTTGTAATATTCCTCCTCAATCTCGGGAGAATCTAGAATAGAAAAACCCATCCCTGATAAGATGGAGCTCGCTTCATCGAGCAGCTGAGTTAATGGGTGCTGCCTTCCAGAAAAGCGCCTTTTGCCAGGCAGGCTCACATCTATACGCTCTAAGCCAAGCTTCATCTCTAGTGCTTTTTTTCTTACAGCCCCAAGTTTCTCTTCTAAAAGGCGCACTATCCGCTGCTTGAGATCATTAACCTGCTTTCCAAAAGCGGGTCGCTCCTCAGGAGATAGGGAGCGGAGTGATTTCATCAGCGTCTGAACAGGCCCCCTCTTTCCAAGGTAGCCGACACGCAACTCCTCAAGCTGCTTGGGACTTTCTGCAGACTCAACCTGAGTCTCAAACTTTTTTTTTAAGTTTTGAATTTCTTCTTGCAATGTGCAAGCCCTCCAGCTCAGACCAGAGCTTGTTTGGCTTGACTAGCTAAAGTTGAAAACGCTTGTGGATCTTGGATCGCCAAATCTGACAACATCTTCCGGTTGATGGCGTATCCTGACTTTTTAAAGGCATCGATCAGCTTGCTGTAAGAGATTCCGTTGACTTTGGCAGCAACACTGATACGCATGATCCAAAGACGTCTAAAGTCCCCTTTCCTCTTTTTCCGGTGAGCGTAACTAAAGGCATCGGCCTTCATCAGAGCATCCTTGGTCAGACGAATGTGGTTTTTACGGTCACCAACAAACCCCTTGGCTCTTTTTAAAAGTCTTTTTCTTCGACGTCTCGAAGATACCTGACATGTGACTCGCGTCATATTTTCTCTCCTGTGACTACTTGCCTGCCTCAACGCGGGGACTTATAGGGACTGATACCCAGACCATCTGGCCGAGGGTCACGAGCAGTATAATGAGTCGTTTGGGAAAAGTCAACAACGGCTTTCACCCCACCCTGAACCGCTGGGATTTCCCGCTTGTCCCAGTTAAAAAGTTTAAGCTACGCGCGCCAAGCGTTTGTAGAGCTTAGCAACAGATTCGTGCATGCTCACTGATTTTTTCAAATGCCGTTTTCTTTTCGGTTTTTTCTTCGTCAAGATGTGACGACGCCCCTGCTTATGGCGCATCAACTTGCCGCCTGCGGTCAACTTAAACCGCTTTTTAATCGCTTTTTTTGTTTTAACTTTCGGCAAAACTAAAGCCTCCTTTAAATCATTTCTTACCACGAGGAGCGAGGACCAAACTCAAATGGCGCCCGATTCTTTTCGGAGGCACTTCTATGTGGGCGATCCCCTCGAACTCTTGAACAAACCGCTCGGTCACTTTTTCTCCTAGTTCTGGGTGCGCCATTTCACGTCCTCTAAACACACAGGTGATCTTAACCTTGTTTCCCTTTCCAATAAACTCCCCTGCACGCTTGACCTTAGTCTGTAGGTCGTGCTCATCAATATTGGGCTTAACTTTGATCTCTTTGAGCTTTGCTTGGTGTTGCGCTTTTTTATTTTCGCGCACCTTTTTCGTCATTTGATACCGGTATTTTCCGTAATCAACGACCTTGCAAACAGGGGGAACTGAATGTGGGGAGATTTCCACAAGGTCTAATCCCGACTGTTGCGCATGCAAAAGGGCATCTTTTATCGATACAATCCCTACTTGGCTCCCGTCTTTTCCGATTAAACGCACTTTTGGAGAGCGTATCTCTCTGTTAACTCTCAACCGATCTCTTCCTGCTTAGCGAGAAACTATAAATCATAAAAGGACAATTCTACCCAAGTTTTGTTTTTTTTTCGATATCTTTTATGTGGTTTTCAAAATCTGACCCTTTAATTTCGATGATCAGCGCGATAAAATGCTCCAATTGAAAAAAGATAGAGTGGATGAGGATAAACCCCTCCCCCCTCTTTCTAAGCTCTAGGAAAGGCCCCCTAAACCCTTGGTTAAAGCGACCTGAGATCTCCCAAAAGAGTCCAGACAGGGGGAGGCCGCCAGATAGGGGGTCGCTTCCCTCTTGATACTTAACCCCTGCTGCGCGGCATGCACCCTCTAGAAACTTTTTCAACTCCCTCTCTTTATTTGAAGCAAGAAAGAGAGCCCCGACATCAGGGTAAAATATCTTGGCCATCCTCTCTACAAATTGTAAGCAAGTGGTTAACTCCCGACTTAAATCTTTCTCCGAGCAGAAAACATGTGCACGATCAAAAGAGTGATCTTTTGATTTAAAAAGCCCTTTCCATGGATCGATCCCCTCTTCCGAAATCGACTGGGCACATTCTGCCACTTTACAGACGCCCTCTTTAGACCCGTTCCAGTATAAATCAAAAAATTCTTGGTGGTTTTTTAAAAGATTATTTCCTTGGGTAGCAATCGATAAATAGCCCGCACGCTCGTGAGACTCTCTCCAACAACTGGTGAGCGCCTCTTTGAGCTTTTGCCCTTTCTTTAACCAAAAGCAGCGGTGTTTTTCCCGCAAGTTTTTCCCTCTTCCCACTTGAATGAGAAAGTAACCAT
Source organism: Simkania sp. (assembly GCA_028279205.1). GTDB lineage: Bacteria > Chlamydiota > Chlamydiia > Chlamydiales > Simkaniaceae > JANQSR01. The sequence continues at coordinate 986 of JANQSR010000198.1, read as the reverse complement.
TTTTAATTCCATATTTCTGATGTTCACTCTCTAAAAAGGGGGCTCTTAGAAGAGTCTTAAGTCTTTTTTTATCTTCTGCAACCACCCCTTCAATACGGATCACCTGTTTTTTAACTCCTTGGTAAGGAACGGGAGGACGCTCGATCATTTTCAAAAGCTTGATCGCTCCCACCTCCCCTGTTGAACGGGCGTAAGGGGCAGGGCAGAGATCAAAAAAGTTTTCCATCTCAAAAACCTCAACAAAGGATCTTGGATCCTCTTTTGCAAAGACGTAAGGGTAATAGCGGGGAAGAGAGCGAAAAAATTCTGCGGCGTTTTTGGGAAGCATCTCCTTACGCGTAATTGGCAAGTCCTGACTGATGATCTGTCGCATTCTCTCTTCAATATGGGGCAGCATCTCCTGGGAGAAGGGAGTTTGGAAACAAAAATCGTAAGCAAAACCGGTGAATGTCGCCCGCCCCTCAATACTCAAGGTGCTTGGGCACAATTCCGAAACAGCCAATGCTAAAATCTCAGCAGCAGTCTGGCACATTTTGGGCTCTATTAGTGGGCTCATTTAGATCACACACACACAGTTCTCATGCACTTGGAAAAAATCTGCCTATCCTTCATAGGGGATACCCCAAGGTGAGAAGAACTCTTTCCCTATGGATGAGAAATTTTCGCGTATCAAAAAAAGAATGGGATATAGCTGACTCGAACAGCTGACCTCCACGATGTCAACGTGACGCTCTAACCAACTGAGCTAATACCCCTCAGACAAGAGAACAATTTACACGATCTTCCCATTTGAGAACAACTTTAAAAACAATTTTTTTATATGAAAATCATTTTAGGAGATAGTTTGCTTCTTTTATAAGAAACTAATAAAATCAGACAAACTTTTTGTATCCGTTCAGTGGGGGTCCAAAAATGGGCATTTTGAGTATTTTTTGACCCAAAACATGCCAAAAATAGGCACTTTTGACCAGTCTAGCCCCTTAAAA
>JANQSR010000197.1 GCA_028279205.1 Simkania sp. | reverse complement strand
AGATCTTGAAACAGGGGATCCATCTGAATTATTTCTTGGAAGGGTTGGCCAAACATTACCGTGCACTTTTGGTTGCAAAACTCGGAAAAGATGCCGATTTATCCCGTCTAGTTTCAAGTTCAAAAAGAAAGAGGTACATCGAATCAAAAGATTTTTATGAGAGAGAGCAGATCTTGACGATTTTCGATATCTTAAACACCCAATTTGAAAAAATTGCAAGTAGTCCTTTTAAAAGGGTCAACCTCGAAATTCTCTTGCTTCAAATTATCGGATCCACAAAGAAACCCTCTCTCCACACACTTGTGAATCAACTGGTTGAACTAAAAAAAAGGGTAAAATCCTCCGAAGAGTTGCCCCCCCCAGAGAGGGAGGAAAAAAATCATCCTTTGATTCAAGAGCAAGTAGAAATTGAAAAAAAAATTAAACATGAAAAGATCATGCAGTTTGCCAGCGTTGAATTAAGCGGCTCGATTAAAAAATAAACATCTGGTAAAATGGGTTTGGATTTGCCTTTTAAAAAATTCCCAAGGAGGTTTTGATGGGCAGCGGTTACTCTAAAATGAAGAAACAGGCTCGGCAATTCCAAGAGCAAGTTTCTAAGATGCAAGAAGAGGCGGAGAAAATAGAAGCGACTGGATCTGCTGGGAATGGACGCGTTAAGGTTACACTTTCTGGGGAAAACAGGCTAAAAGAGATAAAAATCGATCCAGAGTGCGTCGACCCTGAAGATACCGAAGGGCTTGAAGATCTCATTACCGATGCTTTTGAAAGTGCTAGAGATCAGATAGAAGAGAAAAGTCCAAAATCCCCCTTTCCTGAAACATTCTCTTTTTAAGGGGAAAACTTTTTCCTCAAATACCTTTCTACCTCCGTGCTCGTCTTGAGTTTCATGATCTCTTTTGCTTGTGTCCGACAGATTGCAACTTCGAGCCTCTGAGTCAGCTTACGAATAGCAGGAACATGTTTAGGGGCGCAAGAAAAGAGGCGAATCCCCAAACCCAAAAGAAGGGAAATCATGAGAGGATCAGCTGCCATCTCTCCGCAAAGACTCACGGGGACGTTAAACTTACTCCCTTCACGGGCAATATGGTCGATCATCCGTATGATACTTGGATGCATTGACGTAACGAAAGGGTGGCAGTCTTGACGGGTTCGATCAGTTGCAAGCGTGTATTGAATCAGATCATTTGTCCCAATAGAGAGAAAGTCAGACTCCTTCGCGATCAGATCACAAGCAATCACAGCAGACGGGACTTCGATCATAGCGCCAATAGGGACTCTCTTTGCAACCTTATGCCCCTCATTCGATAACTCGGAAATTAACTTCTTGATGCGCGTTTTGACCTCAACCACCTCTGTAACATCTGAAACTAGAGGCAAGAGAATGCGTAAATCTCCCTCTAAACTCAAACGCATCAAGGCACGCAGCTGTCTTTTAAAAACTTTTGGATGACGCAAGAGGAAGCGAATAGCTCGACACCCAAGTGCGGGATTCGGTTCACCCTCATAACCGACCACATTACTCTTATCCCCACCAAAATCAAAAAGACGGAATGTCAAAGGTTTACCGTTGGCACTTTTGACAATCTTTCGATAAAGTTTGTATTGCTCCTCTTCGGAAAAGGAGAAGAGTTTTTTCCCAGAACAGAGAAATTCGGAGCGAAAAAGACCAATCCCATGAGCACCACACTGATCAACGAGCTTTAGATCATCAATATTTTCAATATTGGTTAAGAAAGTGAGTGTGCACCCATCGCGCGTTTGAACTTCACCCGTGCTTGCCTCTCTCTTTGCAGATCTTCTGTTTTGCACTGACTGGTGCAATTTCAACATTTTCTTTGAGGGGTTGATCATCACACGATTTTTTCGAGTATCAACAATCACATCAGAATTTTGATAATGGTATAATCCTTGAATACTCACACCAGAAATGTAGGGAATCCCTTTAGAGCGAACGATCAAAGCGGCATGGGAGTTTAGACCTCCTGTTTCGGTGATAAACCCTTTGACTTGAGCCGCTGTGGCCTCTGAGGCAAGAGAGGGAACAAGCTCCTTTGTGAAGAAGATAATTCCGTTCGGAAGAGTGCTTAAATCAAGCCGCTTACAGGAAGTAAGATGGCACAGAATACGGTTTGAGAGATCTTTGACATCGAGAAGACGCTGGTCACGATGATCCTTTCTGATTTTTGCAAATTCCCTTTCATAATCGCCCATAACTCCTCGAAAGACCGATTCGGTATTTTTCATCATCTTTCGGATTTTTTCCTCAACAAACGTTGTCATGAAAGGGTCTTCAAGAATTTGGATATGGGCGTTGATAATAGAAGCTGCTTCTCGCGATCCCTCCCTTGCTAAAAACCGTTTCAGATGGCACAAATCTTTCCTGCTCGAAAAAAGAGCACTCCTAAACCTAGCTACCTCATGCTCGACTTCATGCGACTCGATGGGAAATTCGGAAGCGATCTCTCCTGGAAAGTCGTCGATAAAAACGAGCTTCCCCACAGAAATACCTTCACTGATTGTATTTCCGTGAAGAGTGATCTCTTCTTTATCCGATCCTTTCATGACATTTAAACCTCTTTCTCGCCAAACCGAATTTCAAAGGCTCGCGTAAGATAGTCCATTGTCTGTTGTGCATCACCCCCCTCTACAGAAATTTGTATCTTGGCATCTTTGGGTGCGGCCAAAATCATAATGCTCATAATACTACGCGCATCGACCGACTCTCCCCTGTACG
>JANQSR010000137.1 GCA_028279205.1 Simkania sp. | reverse complement strand
AATCTGTCGAGCTCTTGACTTCCCGTCTGATGCCTTTTGAAACTTTCGACGTTGACATCTTGGATGAGGACGGGTTGAGCAGAGCGCAAATTCTGGGCTGCGAACCGTTTTTTGCGCTCCAGACTCTCTGCTTTTTCGGGAAGTGTGTTCCATGTTTTGCAAGCATCACAACTTCCTGCCCACTTGGGCTGTTTGTTGCCACATTCATTGCAGACCCAAACAGTTTTGAGTTTGTTCACTTGACCTCCAACACTCTCATCGCCTGCTCTGCGCCCATCTGTTCAGCCTCTTTTTTTGATGGCCCCATCCCTTTTCCAAGGATTTGGCTATCGAGTCTAACCACGACATAAAATGTTTTATTGTGATCAGGTCCCTTCTCATCAACAATTTCGTAAGTAGGGGGAATTTTGTGATTTTTTTGACAGTACTCTTGCAAATCAGCTTTCCAATTGCGCATGGGATTTTTGAGGATCTCAAGAACGATTGATTCAAAATGGGTAAAGAAAAATCTTTCAGCCTTTTCTATCCCCCCATCGAGATAGATAGCCCCTATAATTGCTTCAAAGAGATCGGCCGAAATGGTGTTTCGCCTTTTTCCTCTGCTCATCGATTCTCCCCGTCCCATCAAGATGAATGACTCTAGTCCCATTTTTTCAATATAAAGAGCACATGTTGCCGCTTCGACAATGCGGGAGCGCAAGTAGGAGAGCTCTCCTTCTGAATGATTGGGGAATTTTTGGTACAAAAATAGACTGACTAGAAGGGCAAGCACTGCATCACCTAAAAATTCAAGGCGCTCATTGTCTTTTGCTCGAATATTTTGATGTTCATTGACAAAAGAGGAGTGAACAAAAGCACGCATCAAAAGTTGCTTATCTTTGAATTGATAGCAAATTTTATTTTCAATAAGTGGCAAGGCATTTTCTAACTTTTTAAAGGCAAACATCAAAATCTTCTAGGTAATCCAGCCCCTTAGAGGATACAATGTTTGCGAATTACATCAAGAAAGAAATATGAAATTCGGCGTTGCAAAAGAGCACCTCTCCTTTTTCTGTAAGCAGGGATACATTCAGTTTGAATCCCTCGTCTCTCAGGGGGATGTTGCTATTCTCGAGCAAGAGATTTCCCAGGTGCTCTCTCTCCGTCTCAACGCTCAAAAAAAAAATTTACACCACCAACTTTTTTCCACTCTTTACAAGGGGGGGTTTGATATTTGGCGCAGCTCAGATCAGATCAAAAAAATTCTTTTTCGCCGGCAGTTGAGCGAAGTGGCTGCAACCCTTGTCAAAAAGAAAAAGATCCGTTTTGGGTTTGATCAGCTCTTTTGCGTTCCCCATTTTTTTGAGGAGGAGGCCTCTTTCCTCACAAAAGAAAACGCTTTAAGAACCTCTACCTGTCTGCAAGGGGTCTTGTGCGGTCTTATCCTGAATGTAGGGGGTCAATTTGATCCCGACCAGGAGAGTATGCCCTTCCTTCCGAGCAAAGTGGGCAACGGTCTTTTTGTCTCTCCCGATCTTCTCTTCTCTTTTGCTCACCTCCTTTCAATGCCAACTGGAGCCATGCAGATTTTGATTGTTTATGCGGAAGAAAAAGCGATCTACCGCCACTGTGAAGAGCATTTGAATACACATGCCTATAAAAGACTAGATTATGTGTTTGGGGATCGGTTGAGAAATTCGACACACCCCCTTATCTGCGGCTTTTAAAGGAGGCACTATAAAAAACTGCTCAAGCGAAGAGAGTCAATAGAGCCTCACATCGGACAGATGAAAAACGTAAGGAAAGTTGGGGCGAAATTATCTAAAAG
>JANQSR010000136.1 GCA_028279205.1 Simkania sp. | reverse complement strand
GGATGAGAAGGAAAAAAGAGGTGTAAATTGCCTCCCTACTCGCCCTTTTTCCAAAAAATTCTTGAATGAGGTTTAAACTGAAGAGGGAACCGATCGTGTAGACATCCGTGCAGGTGATATGAAATCCAAAACAGACCATCTGTTTGGTCACAAAAAGATTACTCATGACGATCTGCAAGCTCAAAAGCGCAAAGAGTGCTGACTTTCCCAAGCGGAGAGCAACAAAGATTGCTATAATAAGCAAAAAAATATGGGAGAAAAAAATCAGTTCGTTCAAGATTCTAACGTCCTGATTCCCTCGGGAACATGCAAGGTTGTCGTCGGAAAAGCGCACTGAGCCCCGTGCCTTTCAATGATCTCCAGAATTTTCAGATAAACAGATTGCTGCACTGTTAGATAATCGGTAAGCTGAACCGCTTTTGTGAAACAGTAGATGAGAAAGTTCAAAGAGGAGGTGCCAAATTCATCAAAACGGACAAGAATACGCATATCGGTATCAATTCCCCCCTCACTTCGCAACATCTTTTCAGCAGCAGTAACAATCTCTCCCATTTTAGCGCTATCTTCGTAACGGATGCCGATCCTCACTTTTATCCTTCGATGCGACATCCGTGAGGGGTTTTCAACAGAGATGGTTGAAAAGACCCCATTGGGAACATAGAGGATCCGTTTGCTAAATGTGCGGATACGGGTCAAGCGCCACCCGATTGTCTCAACATGCCCTTCGATCTCTCTATCGGGTGAGCGAATCCAATCGCCCACATTAAAGGGGCGATCGAGGAAGATCATGAGACCACCAAAAAAATTTGCGAGCAAGTCCTTGGCCGCAAAAGCGACGACAATACCCCCCGCACCACCAAATGCGAGGACAGCTGAAATATTGATCCGAAACATCTGAAGGAGGGAGAGAAAGGCAATCACGATCACCACAATACGCGAAATTTGACAAACAGCGCGCAGCGTCGTCTTGTCGTACGCTCTCTTTTTTTTGCGCTGCCCTTTGACGTAATCGATCTCCATATTTTTGATAAAGCGCATCAAGACCCAGAAAAAAAAGATGAGGACGGAGAGCGAGCGGATTGTTCTAAAGAAAGAGCAGAACGTCTCATTTTCGAAATGGTAGCTTAGAGCCTCAGAGACAAAAGAGAAGACTAAAACCCAAATGAGAATTTTGAATGGGAAAGTGAGCGCTTTAAGCAGAGAAGAGTCCCAATAAAAGTGGGTCTTTTCCAGTTTTGGCGAAAGCTTTTTGAACAGATACCCAATGAAAAAGTGAAAAGCCAGAACGGCAAGAAGGAGAAGAAAAAGGATCGTCGCATAGCCCCATGAAAAAGAGAGCCAGCTCATCGCTCTAATTGGGGTGAAAACGTCGAACCATCGAGGCCAAGAAGCCCCCTTAGCTCGCCTCTCTCATGCAGCTCGCTCAAGATGTCACATCCTCCAACAAACTGCCCCTTGACGTAGAGTTGGGGGATCGTAGGCCAATTGGAATACTCTTTAATACCCTGACGCAAAGCTTCGCTATCCAAAACATCTCTGGTTTCGTAATCGGCACCTATCTCATCTAGAATGGCCACGACCTTTGCCGAAAATCCACAGACGGGCATCGATCTTTTTCCTTTCATGAAAAGGAGAATGGGGTGTGATTGAATTTCTTGTTTGATTTTCTCTAAAATAGAATCCATATTACCGATCTTTCCACTTTTCAGGTGTTGAGGTTTTCAAACTCAGAGCGTGCAAGGAGGAATGAAAATAGTTTTTCAAACCGTTCATGATGATCTGATGCTGCTCAATGAGAGACTTTCCCCTAAAATCTTCTGAAACGACAACCGCTTCAAAATGCAAACCATCCAAGCGGGGGTTGAGCACCTCAACGTGGGTGACTTTGACGAGGTTTCGGATGGCACTTTCGATTTCAGAAGTTTTCATGATGCACACATTATATAGAAAAAATAGTGATACTCTCAAGACCTATTAGTTCGAAAGAATCTACCAAAACCATCAATCGGTTTCCATTATTGAGATCGCCTCACTGAGTGACTACTCCCTCGCTTAAAAAGGAAGGCTTCTAGGGATTGATACCCAGACCATCTAGCCCGAGAGTCAGAGTCAGTCTAGTGAATCGTCTGGAAAAAGTCAACGGCGGCTT
>JANQSR010000108.1 GCA_028279205.1 Simkania sp. | reverse complement strand
AGGGAGCCGGATTTTTTCGCTCAATTGGGATCACAGATGCCCCCCGATCCTCCGATCTTTTGAGAGAGTCAAACCGCTCAGATCTTAAGATCGAACAGGTCGAAGGAAAGGATTACCTCTTTTTTCAACCCGAAAAGAAGGCCCGCTTCACATCCGATATCTTGAAAGAGAAGCTGCCTGAGGTGATCAAAAAGCTTCATTTTCCCAAAAAGATGCGCTGGATTAATCTCGATGTCACCTATGCTCGCCCTCTACGCTGGATTGTTGCCCTTTTCGGAAAGAGCCCTCTTCCGTTTAACGTGGCAACAGTCTGTTCGGGAAACATTTCTTACGGTCACCGTCAGATTGACCCTAAACCGTTTGAAATTTCTAAACCTTCCGAATATGAAAATCTTTTGAAATCGCACGCCGTTCTCGCCAACATCGAAAAACGGAGAGCCTCTATTTTAAGCCAACTCGAATCGATTGAATTGGAGACACAAAAAAAGGCTCTTAAAAAGGAGAGAGTGATCAAGCAGGTGCTCTTTTTAAGTGAGCATCCCCACCTTTTCTGCGCCTCTTTCGACCCAAAATTTTTACGCATTCCGAAAGAGGTTTTGATTGCAGAGATGGTGGAGCACCAACGTTACTTTCCCTTAGCAAACAGCTCCCAAGAGCTATCAAATCTATTCGTTATCACATCTGATAACTTGCCCACTGAAGAGATCAGAGTGGGCAATGAGTACGTCTTAAGAGCTCGACTCTCCGATGCCGTCTTTCTCTACGAAAAGGATCTACAAGAGGGGCTCACTTCTTTTGGAAAAAAGCTCAAGTCGATCACCTTTCAAGAGGATTTGGGCTCGCTCAGTGACAAAACAGATCGGATTAAATTGATCGCATTAGCTCTTGCAAAGAGACTCAAAATGGGCGACCAAGAAAAGCTTGAGCGGGCGGCCACTTTGTCAAAAGCTGATCTTGCGACTGGACTCGTTCAAGAGTTTCCCCATCTCCAAGGGGTGATCGGCAAACAGTACGCACTCGATCAAAAAGAGGAGCTCGAGGTCGCACAATCGATTGAGGAACACTGGATGCCCATATCAGAAAAAGGCTCCTTGCCCAAGACCAAGACGGGTATCTTGATTAGCCTTGCCGATAAACTCGACAATCTCGCCAGTTACTTCGGTATAGGGTTAAAACCCACCTCCTCGGGCGATCCTTATGCACTGCGCAGGCAAACGATCGGCTGCATTAAAATCTTGATCGAAAACAGATTGAGCTTAAATCTAAAAGAGTTTCTCTTCGAAACTTGCTCGATCCTCTCATCGCATCAAAGTAAAGAGGTGCTTGTCGATGAGCTGCTTGGCTACATCACGGGGCGATTTAAATCGGTTCTAGAAGAGTATCATTTTAAGAAAGATGAAGTAGAGGCCTCTTTGGAGGGAGTTTGCATCGACCCTTACGATCAATTTCTCAAAACAAAGGCTCTCCATCTTTTCCGAAAAAAACCCGCCTTTAAGAGCCTTTATGAGATTTATAAACGGGCGAAAGGGCAACTAGAAGACCAAAAACCACTTGTGCTCAAGCCAGACCAATTGAAGGAAAAATCGGAACTTTTTCTATATCAAAGACTCGAAAAGATCACTCCCCCTTTTGAGTCCAATATGAAGCAAAAGGAGTATGAGGCTGCCTTTAACCTCTTAATTACGCTTCAAAAGCCTCTTGGCACCCTATTTGATCAGGTTAAAATTCTGGCGGATGAACCAGATTTAAGAGAAAACAGACTCGCTCTTTTGCAAAGGGTCTTTGGCTACTTTGCTCATCTCATGGACTTTAGTCAGATTCAAATATAAAAAAGAGGGACTTGAAAACAAGCCCCTCTAAACACACTTTAACCCCAAGGCTACGGGGAAAAAAATACTGCAGGATAAACAGTATGACGAATCATACCAAGTGACAGCTCTCAATCCCCTAAAGGAGATGAGCTTCTTTCCTTTACGAAAGATTCTGGAAATTCTTCCAGTTTCGGACGCTCTCACGACCAGGCGAAACATTACGTCTTTGCCCAGGGGATAGAAAACTATCCACGCTCTCGAGGCAGAGTCCGTGCCCAGGTTTAGCAGCACACTCGCTACCAAACTACCGACAACCCCAAATTCTACAAGAAAACGGGTATTGGTGGTCACTTTGCTTGAAGAATAGCAGGATGTGAAAAAACTGGCAACTAAAAAAACAAGAAACAGGCTCTTGACTTAAGTCCCCTTAACGGGATGGGAATGCCGCGTGATTTTCATAATCACTTGGTGTCCACCCGATATAGGTAGACCTTTGATTGGTGTAGATCATCAACCTCAATCACTTTTTCAGGCTTCCACTCAGGAATCGCAAACAGATGGCTGACCACATAGGTTCCTGGTTTTAACTCTTCTTCAAATTTCTTCCCAAGTCGCTCCATCGCTTTAGGGTGCAAATAGCAGACTACCATATCAACATCGTGAAGAGTGAGAGTGTAAAAATCTGCTCTTTGAATCTTAAGATTTTCATGATGATTGATCAGACAAGAGAACCAGTAGGGGATCACTGAGTTTTCAAAACCGGTGAGATCACAGCTTTTGTATTTGCACGCGAGAGGAAAGATCAAATTTCCCCAACCTGAGCCCAAATCGACAATCCTCTTACCCTTCATATCGGGAAGGATTTTAATAAGAGCCCTTTTCACTTTTTTTGAAGTGGGCATAGGGGAGATTCCGTTTTTCAACGTGTAAAAAACGAGCAAAAAGAGAAGCGCGAGCATCACTGCAATCGTAAGGAAAAAAGAGAGCATCACTAAAAGGGGCATCTCATCGCTATTCAATTTTTAAAGCCTGCAAAGCCTGCCTATCTATTAAAATCCACTGTTTAACCAAATCTTCAATCTCTTCTTCTGTGTACTTTCCACTCTGAATGTCGACCAAAATGCGCTCTTTTTCCTCGAAAAAATAGCGTTCGAGCATTTTTTTAACCGTCCCGATTACCTCCTCTTCGATTCTTTCTAGGTTGACTTTCTTTTGAACAAGCTTGGCGAGAAATTGTCTTTCTTCGATTGATTCTAGCTGTTTATCAAGGTAAGCAAAATCGACAATCTTGCGCTCTTCCCACCGCTTCATGCAGAGAGAGAAAAGATGGCGGCACACAGCAACTTTGAAAAACTCTGCCTTGACATTAGCCGAAATGATACGCAAAGGTTTAGAATCGATCTCTTTTATCGAAGTAAGCCAACGTAAAAGATCGACCTCGATCTCTTGATCAAAAAGAACTTTTCCCCGCCCCTGTGTAAAAATAGTGGGTGGCATCATCTCTTGTTTCGGCTTGATGAACGTCTCCTCGGAAAGGTTCAATAGTTTTGCCAATTTACGCAGACTGTAATACCTCATGAGAGGTTGATCCCAACTTCGAATCTGCGAGACCACCCGCTGAACGAGACGATTTTTTTCTGACGGGGAGTCTGGATCAGACCCTTCCGAGAAGTAGGAGAGTAAAAAGGGAATATAGTCTTGCGCATTAGAGAGCAGCTTTTCAAAGGCTGGAGGCCCTTCCTCTAATAAAAAAGTATCAGGATCCATCTCAAGGGGCAACCGAACAACAAAAACCCCGATCCCTTTTCTTTGAAAAAGATTCCCAATTTTTGCAGCAGCACTCAGCCCCGCTTGATCCCCATCAAGGGCAAGATAGACCTTTGAAACGCCCAATCCAATCAATCGTTCGACGAGCTCCATCCCAAAAGCTGTTCCCTGCCCCGCAACTGTCCAATCAAACCCTTCTTGAATGAGGCGAAGCGCATCGATTTGACCTTCGACAATAATCGCTTGGCTTTTTTTGATAATCCGACGTCTGGAAAAACTCAAACCATAAAGGGTGCGCGACTTTTTAAAAAGGGCTGTTTCGGGAGTATTGAGATATTTGGGACCAAATGTTTCTTCGTCGATCTTCCGACTAGAAAATCCAATAACAGAGCCCAGACCATCTTGGATGGGAAGCATCACTCTGTTTGAAAAAAAGACCTGCGCTTGACTTCCTTCCCTCTTGATCAATCCTGCCCTCTCTAGAGTATTATCCGCTATCTTCTCTTTTTGCATTAGACGGACAAATAACCCTTTGTCTCGGGGGGCAAAACCGATGTGAAAAAGGCGGATGAAATCGAGATCGAGCCCCCGACCGTATAGATAATCTAGTGCTTGATGTCCCTCTTCTGTGTGGAGAAGGTAGTGGTGATAAAAATCACAAACCAACTGCAACGCTTTTTTGATCTCCTCTTTTTGCAGCCCAAATGACTCTATGCTCCCTTCGACCTTTTCCCGCTTGATGGGAACGTGAAAACGGTCAGCAAGCGATTCAACCGCCTCAACAAAGGAGAGTTTAGAGTAGTCCATCAAAAAAGTAATCGCATCCCCATGAGCATCGCAACCAAAACAGCGGTAATGGGAATCTCCCTTTTGAACCATAAAAGAGGGGGTTTTCTCTTCGTGAAAGGGGCATAGCCCCTGGTAATACCTGCCCGCTGGCTTGAGTGGGACATGAGAAGAGATCAGCTCAACCAGATCGACCCTTTGTCGAAGATTTTCAAGAGTTTCCTTTGAATAGAGATTCATCTAGCTCATTATATCCAACAAAATGCTTTTTTCAAATAGAGGAGTCGGCTACTCTCTAGGAAGCACAAACCACTCAAAGCAGTTAAAAGGTAAGGATCTCTTTTGAAAAAGCCCCTTAACGAATCGAAATTAAATGAGCCTCAAACCCCTATGATGGCTCAATGGTACAGATGTAAAAAGAAGGCAAAAGATGGACTACTTCTATTCCGTCTTGGGGATTTTTATGAAGCATTCTATGAAGATGCCCTTATCTTGGCAAGGGAGCTCGACTTGACCCTGACAAAACGGCAAAACATTCCGATGAGCGGAGTTCCCTATCACGCAGCAGAAGGGCACATTGAAAAGCTCGTCGACAAGGGATATCTGATCGCCATTGCAGAGCAGACGGAAGAGGCCGAAGAGGGCAAAGGGCTCGTCAAAAGGGAGATTGTCAGAACCGTCTCGAAAGGGACGCTTTTTAGCTCCTCTCTTCTATCAGAAAGGGCAAACAATTTCTTTACCTCCATCGCCTATATTAGTCCTGTTTATGCCCTGACCTTTTTAGATTTATCGACAGGCGAGCTCCGCACGCTTGAGCTTGAAACGATCCCAGACTTAAAAGATGAGCTTTTTCGAAACGCCCCTTCCGAAATCCTCATCCCAGAAAAATGCGCATCCCTCCTAACTCCCCTTTTAGAAGAGATTAAAAAATCGATGGATGCGCGCATTAACATTGAAAAAGATGCTTTTTTTGAAGATAAAACGCTTCTAGAACGCCTCATCAACCATTTTCAAGTGGAAAACTTGAGTGAGTTGAATCTCAAAGGGAAGATCGTCGCCGCATATGGATCGGCCGCGCTCCTTTGCTACATACAAGATAGACTCAAAGTTTGTATCAATCACATCAAGCAAATCCAAGTGGATACCCTTGCAAATTGCATGATCGTAGACCAGAGCACAGAGCGTCATTTAGAGCTCATCAAACCGCTTCACCCCGATAAAAAAAAGTTCACATTGCTTGCTCTTATCGATCGCACTCTGTCGCCCATGGGAGCAAGACTTATTAGAAGTTGGGTGAACTACCCACTTCTATGCCCTCAAAAAATAAAAAGACGGCAAGATGCGATCGAGGAGCTTTTGCAAAAAGATCTAGAGGCTCTCTCTTTAAGAGAGACTCTTAAAAGTATGCGCGATTTTGAGCGACTGATCATGCGTATCTCGACAGGTCTTTTAAAACCGCGCGATCTGGTTTTACTTTCCCATTCACTCAGAAAGATTCCCACTTTACGCAATCAATTAGCCTGTTTTAAATCTGACTTGCTAAAAACGGTTCTTTCAAACCTCTTAGATCCCACCGACATTGTCAATGAGATAGATAGAGCCCTTGTCGACAACCCCCCCTTAAGATTAGGAGAGAGTCGCACCATTAGGCCTGGTTTTGATAACGCGCTAGATGAGCTTTTTTCAATCAAAACAAACGGCCATTCTTGGCTGGCAACCTATCAAACCGAAATAAGGGAAAGGCTCAATATCAAAAC
>JANQSR010000098.1 GCA_028279205.1 Simkania sp. | reverse complement strand
TAGCCTGGGCACAGGCCAAAGTTGTCTGAGTAATCATCTAGAAATAGGCCGTCCCATCCCTGGGAGCCACATGAGTGGCGGGTCGTCTCCAGATGTTGGCTTAGAAGCCCATCCTCTTTTAGGGGATTGGGAGTGTCACAAATAGTGAATAAGGCTATGAAAAAGCTGCCACTTTGGCCATTTTTTTTGATCGGCCTTCTCTTCACCTTCTGCTCGACCGCGTTGATCCCCAACTATAGGTTTCTCTCTTTTGCCCCCTTTTTGATCATTGCCTTTAATAGACTTAGCTTACCCAAAACTCTCTACTTTGCGTGCATTTGTGGTCTTATTACCGACTTGCTGAGCAGTCAACATCTTTGGGGATTCCATATGCTCAATCATGTGGTGACCCTTTTTGTTCTCTACCGTTTTCGCTTTCTCTTTGTGGAAAAAATATTCGGTCTTTTCCTTTTAGTGATCTTTTTCTCTTTTTTTGCAACCATGATCGGGTGGCTCACTCTTCTCTTCTTTGAAACCTCTTTCCCTAAAACCTGGGAGGGGATTAAGAGCGATCTTCTGATTATGCCATTTTTAGACGGATGTTACGCTTTTTTATGTTTCCTCTTCTCACTCTTGGTTTACAATTATATTCCATTTCGACGGTTTTGCTTTCTTTTTTTCAGAAAAGAGGTTAAAAAAGAGAGAAACAATTCGAGAGGCTAGCCTAATTAATGGATAAACATCTTGACTTGCCCCACATTTTGCGTTCCCGTTTGACGGTTGTGGCAATTTTCGCCGCTTTGAAAGCGGGAGAACTTTTGAAAAAAGGGTTTGGGGGCGTTACAAAATTTTCTACAAAAGAAGGGAGGCACAATCTGGTAACGGAGTGGGACAATAAGGCTGAAGCTTGCATCATAGAACTCATCAAGGGGCATTTTCCCGAGCATAGCTTTTTGGCAGAAGAGAGTGGTGAATCGGGTGAAGGAGGGGAAGGGATCCAATGGATCATCGACCCTCTTGACGGGACTGTGAACTTCGTACACGGGATCCCCCTGTTCTCTGTGAGCATTGCTGCTTCTAGTCAAGATGAAGTTCTGATGGGAATCGTCTACAACCCTATGAGTCACGAACTCTTTGTAGCAGAAAAGGGGAATGGGGCTTACCTGAACGGAACCCGTCTAAGTGTTACGCAAACCTCTGTTCTCGATAGTGCTATTTGTGGCACGGGATTTCCCTACAATGTGCATGAAAATCCACTCCGCTGTTTGGATCATTTTAAAAACTTTGCCCAAATGGGGATCCCCTTGAGAAGACTCGGGTCGGCCGCCCTCGACCTAAGCTACGTTGCAGCGGGAAAGTTTGACGGGTTTTGGGAGGCATCTCTTAGACCTTGGGATTATGCGGCGGGAAAGCTTCTTATTGAAGAGGCGGGTGGAACTGTCACAAATTTCGCAGGGGAGCCTTACAAGAAATGTGAGGAAGGGTCGATTGTGGCGACAAATGGTATTTTGCACGATCAAATTTTAAATAACATCAGGGCGACACTCGAAAAATCAAGCCAGTCATGAAACTTATCGATGGGACGAAAGTTGCAAGAGGATTGCTTGCAGAGTTAAAGCAAAAGATTGCCCTAATCGAGGGGAGAAAGCCAGGGCTTGGCTTCATTCTAGTCGGTGACAACCCGGCATCCAAATCCTATGTCCAAATGAAAAGAAAGAGGTGTTTTGAAACAGGGATCGAATCACGCATCATCAAACTTCCCCACCTCGTTCCTCAACAATCACTCATCGCACATATAGAAGAGCTCAATCGGGATGAAAGAATGGATGGTATCTTAGTGCAGCAACCTCTGCCTTCTCACATTTTACAGTCTCAGGTGAATCGCGCGGTTGCTCTGCACAAAGATGTGGATGGATTTCACCCAATGAATATCGGAAAGCTCTTGCTTGGAGAAGAAGAGGGTTTTGTTGCCTGCACTCCTTTGGGAGTGATGCAACTTCTTAAAAGTTCTGCGATCAAACCTCGTGGAAAACATGTGGTGATCATTGGGCGTAGTAATATTGTAGGAAAACCGCTTGCCGCCCTTCTTATTCAGAAAGAACCGTGGGCTGATGCCACGGTTACCATTGCAAACAGTCAGACTAGAGATTTAGAATCTCTTTGTCAATCAGCCGATATTTTAATTGTCGGGATTGGTCAGCCCCATTTTATCACATCTAAAATGGTTAAAAAGGGGGCTGTTGTGATTGATATCGGAATTAACCGCCTAGATGAAAGGCTGGTTGGCGATGTTGATTTCGAAGGGGTGAAAAAAAAAGCGGCTGCCATTACGCCTGTTCCAGGAGGTGTTGGTCCCATGACCATTGCAATGCTCCTTTCAAATACTTATTTGAGCTATCAGCGTTCCATCTAGTGGTTAATTTTTATTCGAATAGAAAACCCTTCTTGTCTTGGCAAGATTTGCGATTATCCGTCTGATCCGTTACAATCCTAAATTAAGGCGATAAATGGTAAAAATGCATGACACAGCAGCTTCCCCGTACGAATTCAGAGTCTGATCAAAAAATTATTGAGGGGGTCATCCATATCCACGCAAAGGGATTTGGATTTGTAACCCCTAGTGAGTCAAGCGGCTTTTCTGAAGATGTCTTTATTCCGAAGCATTTTAAAAAGAATGCGATTGATGGCGACCTTGTCGAAGTTTTTGTAAGGCCAGAACGGAAGAAAGACAAGGGACCAGAGGGGTATGTTCTATCTGTAAAAAAACGGTTAAAAGAGCAGTTCGTCGGTACCGTTTGGACGGTAAACTCCAAAGGGGACTATCTTGTCTATGTAAAATCTTTTGGAGACAGCAGGCTGGCTCTTGTCAAAAAGAGCAAAAAGCTCTCTTGCAAAGTGGGGGATCACTTAATGTTACGAGTGATCGACTGGGCAGAAGAGCATCAACCAATCCTTTGTAAAGTGGAAAAGAGGCTCGGCTCTCTTTCTGATGCGGCGATCGATGTCAAAGTGGCGGCTAAAGATTTCGATATCCGCCATGACTGGCCCGCTTCTCTTTTAAAAGAGGTTGAAAAGCTTCCCGACCATGTGTCCAAGCTTGATTTAAAAAACCGTCTAGACCTGACGGGTCTAGAAACGTTTACGATCGACCCAAAGACGGCAAAAGATTATGACGATGCCCTCTCTCTTTCAAAAGATAAAAAAGGGTACCACCTTGCTGTTCATATTGCGGATGTTTCCCACTATGTCAAGCAAGGCTCACACTTGGACAAAGAGGCTCGCCAAAGGGCTAATTCAACCTATTTTCCTGGAGTGTGCGTTCCCATGCTCCCCGAATCGTTGTCAAACCATCTTTGCAGTCTTAAAGAGAAAGAGGTTCGCCTTTCGATCTCTGTTTTAATCGATTTTGATAAAAAGGGAAAAGTGACTGGTTCGAGGATTGAAAAGGGTTATATCTTTAGTCAAAAGCGATTCAACTACGAAGAGGCAAAGTTGATCTTGGATCAAAAGAAAGAGAGCCCCCATTTCCCTACCCTGAAACTGATGGAAGAGCTC
>JANQSR010000082.1 GCA_028279205.1 Simkania sp. | reverse complement strand
GATACCTTTGAGGACGTACCTGAAATGTGTCCCTGAAATGTGTCCCTGAAATGTGTCTTAGATCTTAGATGAATTTTCCATGTTAATTTAAATTTGATTTAAAATAAAATTATCATATAAATTTAAATTAAAGCGTGAAAGATTTTAGATTTTCAAGTTTCATTTTAAGAAATTTTTTTAATGAAAAACTCGAGTGAGCCATCAAAAGAGGAACTGCGTCTTTTGCAAAAATCGGCGCACGTCGATCCTTGGGTTAAGTGGGGACCTTACGTCTCTGAACGCTCTTGGGGAACGGTTCGGGAAGATTATAGCCTAGATGGGAATGTGTGGCAACATTTTACACACGAGATGGCACCTTCACGCGCGTTTCGTTGGGGAGAAGATGGGATTGCGGGAATTTGCGACAGATATCAGGTGTTGGCTCTTACCCACGCGTTTTGGAATGGGAAAGACCACCTGCTTAAAGAGCGTCTTTTTGGTTTTGGGAATAGAGAGGGCAACCACGGGGCAGATGTCAAAGAGTGCTACTACCACCTAGACTGCGTTCCCTCCCATGCTTACATGAAATATCTGTACAAATACCCTTGCCAACCTTTCCCCTACTCGAACTTGTCCGAAGTAAATCGCTCCCTTTCTGTCAAAGAGGGGGAGTATGAGCTCGTAGATACGGGTATTTTTCAGGGGGATCGTTATTTTGATATCACAATTGAGTATGCCAAAGCGAGCCCAGAAGATATTTGTATCAAGATATCGATCCTAAATCGGAGCCCTCAAAAAGAGATGATTCATGTTTTGCCCCAGTTGATATTTCGAAACACTTGGTCATGGACAGATCCTATAAAGCCAAAACCTAAAATGAAGCTGTGCACGCTCACTCATGCAATTATTGCGGACGACTCCCCCGCAGAGGCTCCCAAAAGGCTCAATTTTGACTACCACTTAAACAGGAGATATTTTTATGCTGATCGAAGATCAGAGGCTCTTTTTACAGAAAACGAAACAAATCATGAGCGAATTGGTGGGGGTATAAATAGGAGCCCCTATGTCAAGGATGGTTTTCATCACTACGTTGTTTCGAAAAAAAAGGGGAGAATCAACCCTCAGAAAAGGGGGACTAAAGCCTGCTTCTATTTTCCAAACTTAGAGGTTGCCCCACAGGATGAGGAGGTGATCTATTTAAGGTTTAGCAATACCCCTTTAGCCCATCCGCTTAATGATGTTCAAACAATCATCGATAGAGAAAAGAAAAATAGCGACCTTTTTTACGCGAAACTGCACCCCCCTAATATTTCTGATCAAGATAAAAGGATCCAAAAAAGGGCTCTTTCTGGGATGCTTTGGAGTAAGCAGATCTATCTCTACGATGTTAACCTATGGCTTAAGGGGGATGATCCCAAACGGATCCCTTTCTTACTCCAAAGCAGAAAACGGAATACACACTGGAAACATTTGATCTCGAAGAGGATTCTCTCTATGCCAGACAAGTGGGAATATCCCTGGTTTGCTGCTTGGGACCTCTCTTTTCACGCCATCTCCCTTGCTCTTGTTGATTTGGATCTTGCGAAAAAGCAGCTTTTTTACCTGCTTTTCGACCAATTTCAACACCCAAATGGGCAAATCCCCGCCTATGAATGGAATTTCTCTGATCTCAATCCCCCTGTGCAAGGGTGGGCAGCACTCCGCCTTTTTCAAATGGAAAAGAAAAAAAAGGGGAAAGGGGATTTTACTTTTTTGAAAAAATGTTTTCACAAGCTCATCCTAAATTTTGCCTGGTGGGTAAACAAGGTAGATGCGAATGGAAACAATCTTTTTGAGGGGGGCTTCCTTGGGTTAGACAATATCTCTGTTATTGATAGGAGTCGTGTTCCAAGAGGGGGAAAGATCGAGCAGTCGGATGGAACGGGGTGGATGGGTTTTTTTTGCCTCTCTTTAATGCGTATCTCACTCGAACTCGCAAAAGAGGACTCAGTTTACGAAGGGATGGCTTCAAAATTTTTTGAGCACTTTGTCTATATTGCAAATGCTTTAGTCAATGCCGAAAAAAGGGATGTGCAGAATTGGGATGAAGAGGATGGATTTTTCTACGATGTGATTAGTTTTCCCAATCAAAAACAGAAGAAAATCAAAGTCCGCTCTCTAGTCGGTCTTATTCCCCTTTTTGCTGTTGATTGCATTACAGAGCAGGATATGAGAGAGCACAAAGAGTTTACTGAAACTTTTAAATGGTTTAGTAGCAATCGGCCAGATTTATGCAACCATTGTGTCACAACGATTAATGAGGAGGGGTATCTGCTCACCATGATGGATCTAAAAAAGTTAAAACGCGTTTTTACAAAGGCTTGGGATCCACTAGAGTTTCGCTCTCCATATGGACTGCGCAGCCTATCTAAATATCATGAAAAAAACCCTTATGAGCTGCTCGGAGAGAAAGTGAGTTATCAACCAGGTGAATCTGAGTCTCCCATTTATGGGGGGAATTCCAATTGGCGTGGGCCTGTTTGGCTTCCCAACAATTTTCTCCTTATCGAAGCTTTAAGCAAACTAAGTGCACATCTTGGAGAGAGTCTGAAAATTCAAGTGGGTCTTGAAAAGCCTGCTAGCTTTCAGCAGATGGCTCAGTACTATGTAAAGGGGCTTTTGAGCCTTTTTAGGGTTGGCAAAGATGGAAAAAGGCCTATTTACGGAGAGGAGGAAAAGATGCAGTTCGATCCCCATTTTAAAGAGCATCTTCTCTTCTACGAGTACTATCACGCCGACACAGGAAAGGGGCTTGGAGCCTCCCATCAAACTGGATGGACGGGGCTCATTGCCAATCTCATAGATGAATGGCCCGGCCTTTGATCAGTCTCAATTATTCGACTGTAACAGATTTGGCCAGATTGCGGGGCTGGTCGATCTCTGTTCCCCTTATTTTGGCAATGGTATAGGCAAAGAGTTGCGCGGCGACAGAGTAGGGGATCGAAGCAAAAATATCACTTACTTTGGGAAGGTAAAAAATATCTGATGTGATTTTCTCAAGCTCTTTAATTCCCCTAGGAGCAAAGGCCAAAATATTCCCTCCTCTTGACTTTACCTCCATAAGATTGCTCAACATTTTGTCTATAGTCTGCACGTTTCCACACATTCCAACAACGGCCAAATCGGGGTTCACAAGGGCTAAAGGTCCATGTTTCATCTCTCCAGCAGGATACCCGACAGCATTGAGATAGCTGACCTCTTTTAGCTTGAGCGCGGCCTCTAAACTTGTCTGAAACATGTAACGGCGTCCTAAAAAGAAAAAATGTTCGTAATGGGCGTATCTCTTTGCAAACTTCTCGATCATACCGAAGCGGGAGAGAACCTGATTAACGATATTAGGCAAAAGGTTGAGCTCTTTTAAAAAAGAGAGCCCTTCCTTTTTATCTAAATGGCGCAGACGTGCCATCAAGAGTGTAAATAGGGCGAGAACCGTGAGCTGACTTGTAAAAACCTTGGTCGAACAGACGCTGATCTCGGGTCCAGCATTGAGAAAGAGGCAACTATCCGATTTTCTAAAAATTGTAGAGTGATCGACGTTGCAGATCCCTAAGACGTGCGACCCTTTTTCCTTTGCAGTCCGAATCGCCGCAATCGTATCGGCAGTCTCACCCGACTGGCTAATGGCGATCACGAGCGTGTTTTTCGAAATCACGGGATCGGTATACTGAAACTCAGAGGCGATCTCCACCTTTGTCGGAATACGGGCAACGCTTTCTAGAAAAGAGGCTCCAATACAACCAGCGTGCCAAGAGGTTCCACACCCGACAACGAGAATATGGTTGATAGCTAGAAGTTTTTTCTCGTCAAGCTTCAGACCTTCAAAAACAGCCGTTCCGAGCTCTCTGTCAATGCGCCCATGCATCGCTCTTTCAATGGCTCGTGGTTGCTCAAAAATTTCCTTGAGCATAAAGTGCTCATACCCTTCCTTGGAAATTTTATGACTTTTAATCTCAAGTGGTTCGATCTGCTTGCTCACCTCACTTCCTTGAGCATCGTAGACCTTGAACTCTTTCCGATTTAAAATGGCAATTTCGTTATCTTTTAGATAGAAGAGATCGACCGATTTATTCTTCAGTGCGTGGGCATCCGAGCAGACATAATACCCCAATTTTTTCCTGTCGATCCCAACTGCAAGAGGGCTTTTCCTCGCAGTTGCAACGATCTGATCTGGATGGTTCACATGAATGACCGCGATCGCCAAAGAGCCTTGCAGCCTCTCCAACGCTCTTTTAACCGTCAGGTGAAGATCCCCATTGTAAAGATGGGAGATGAGTTGGGCTATCACCTCTGAGTCGGTATCAGATCGGAAAACAATGCCAGCCCTCTCTAGTTGGTTTCTGACTGCAGCATGGTTTTCTATAATTCCATTGTGAACAAGCGCTACCGTTTTTTTGTGATCAAAGTGGGGATGAGCGTTCTCTTCACTCGGAGTCCCGTGGGTTGCCCAACGTGTGTGGGCTATGGCTGTGTCGAGATGGAGTTTTTTCTGAGTGATCGCCGATTTTAGAAAGTGAACATTCCCAGCCCTTTTACAACTCTTGATTTTTCCTTCAATGACCCCCGCAATACCTGATGAGTCATAACCACGGTATTCCAGAAGAAAGAGAGCTTCTAGGCAAGTGTCGACCGAGTTTGAGCTCTCTTGAGTTTCTGCAGGTAGACTGCACCCAAAAATTCCACACATGAATCCAGATACCCATCATTTCCAAAATTTTCTCCATACTATCGGGGTTTATAATTTTTAGCTTCAAATTTTGTTATATGGAGGAGTTGCCAGTTTGCCAGGGGAAATGTTCTTGCTATTTTACACCGATTTATATACATTTCTAGAAATAGGAGGCTCTGATTGAAGCGTGTTCAAAGAAATTATGATGGTAGTCGACCAACTGCCCAACTCCTCAAGAATTTGATCCCAAAAATCATGGATCAACTCGACCAGAAGTTAAGAGAAGATCATAAGGGAATCTTAGATGGATGGTCTAAGATTGCTGGTCCCAAAATCAGTCAAATGGCAAAAGCCGTCAGCTTTGAGAATCACCGTTTGATTGTAAAAGTTGAGAGCTCTACCCTCCTCGAATTTCTTGATTTATACGAAAAAAAGCGGCTCTTGGGTGGGATGAGAAAGCAATTTCCAAGGGTAGCATTTAAGAATATCATTTTTCGCATCGGCTAAACAGACAAAGGGCAAGCGAGTGATTAGGACATGAATACAATGACCAAAGACAAAAAGAGTAGATCGGAATATACAGCTAGCTCTATTAAAGTTTTGCAGGGGCTTGAACCAGTCAGAGAACGCCCAGGAATGTATATCGGCGATACGCAGATCAATGGGCTTCATCAACTTGTCTATGAAGTGGTCGACAACTGCATCGATGAAGCAATGGCAGGCTATTGCACAAAGATTCAAGTCTCCATTCATCAGGATAATTCTGTGACTGTCGAAGATAATGGTCGCGGGATCCCGATTGGTCAGCACGAAGAGGAGTCCAAAAAAAGGGGGTGTCCTGTCTCTGCCTTGGAAGTTGTTATGACGATCCTTCACGCAGGTGGAAAGTTTGACAAAGATACTTACAAAGTTTCAGGGGGGTTGCACGGGGTCGGTGTCTCTTGTGTCAATGCTCTTTCTAAGAAAATGCGTGTCGATGTTTTCAAAGATGGGTCAGCCTACTCCATGGAATTTGCACGTGGCAAGGTAGAAAAAAATCTAAAAAAAGAGGGTAAAACAGATAAAAGGGGCACGATTATCCATTTCCTTCCCGATGATACAATCTTTACGGTTACCAACTATGATTACGACATCCTTCTCAAACGGCTTAGAGAGCTCGCTTTTTTAAGCAAGGGGATCACGATCGTTTTTCGTGATGAGAGAAAGGAGGATGAGAAAGAGATCTCCTTTAATTATGAAGGGGGAATCTCCTCTTTTGTCACCTACCTCAATGAGAATAAACAGGTGCTTTTTGAAACGCCTATCTACATCAATGGAAGTCGGGAGTGTCACGATGGGCCTCTCGAGTTTGAAATCTCCATGCAATGGAACCAATCCTATTCGGAATCGATCCTCTCCTACGTTAACAATATTGCAACGCTCTACGGTGGAACCCATGTCTCGGGCTTTTCTTCAGCTCTGACCAGATCTTTAAACCAGTACATTAAAAACAACAACTTGCTCAAAACTTCCAAAGTTTCCGTCACGGGAGAAGACATGCGTGAGGGGCTGACCGTTGTTTTGTCGATCAAGATTGCCAACCCTCAATTCGAAGGGCAGACCAAGCAGAAACTCGGAAATAGTGAGGTTGCCTCTACCGTTCAACAGATCGTGGGTGAAGAGTTTTCCATCTTTCTCGGTGAAAATCCTCAGATAGCACGTGCAATTGTCGACAAGGCGATTTTGGCCGCTCAAGCGCGTGAAGCTGCAAAAAGAGCGCGTGAACTCACCTTGCGTAAAACGGCGCTCGACAGTGCCCGTTTGCCTGGCAAACTGAGCGACTGTCAGGAAACAGATCCAAAGAAATGTGAGATCTACATCGTTGAAGGAGACTCTGCTGGAGGATCTGCAAAAATGGGACGCAACCGCCTCTATCAGGCGATCCTTCCTATCAGGGGGAAAATTCTTAATGTTGAAAAAGCGAGATTGGGCAAGATCCTCCAAAATGAGGAGGTGGGTACGATGGTTTCAGCTTTCGGCTGCGGGATTGGAAAAGACAATTTTAATTTGGACAAGCTCCGTTACCACCGGATTATTATCATGACGGATGCCGATGTCGACGGTTCCCATATTCGCACATTGCTCTTAACCTTCTTTTATCGGCACATGCCCGCTTTGATCGATCATAACTTTGTCTACATTGCCCAGCCTCCGCTCTACCGTGTGAAGCGTAAAAAAGAGAGTCGCTACATCCACTCCGAAGAAGAGATGGACGAGTATCTGCTTGAATTAAGTTTGGGTGATGTCGACTTGATCTTGCCACCCCACACTCAACCGATGAAGCAAGAAGAGGTGCGCGTACTCGTCGATACGATTCTAGACGTAGAGCAGCTCATTGCCTCGATAGAACGGAAAGGAATCCCTTTTAAAGAGTTTCTTTCAGCTAAAAACCAAGAGAGTCTATTCCCCCTCTTCCAAGTGGTTTCAGGGCTCAATCCGCAGTTTGTCTATTCAAAAGGGGAGCTGATTGCTCTTAAAAAAGAGCATGAGGAGGAGAGTCAACCCCCCCATGTAGAGCCGCTGAGCTTTTTGGAGCTTTGCGAAGAGGAAGCGTTAACTAAAATCACCGACAGGCTGTCTCAATATGCCCTCTCTTTAGATCAATACGCAACCTCTAACAAAAAGCTGCTCGATATCAAAGATGAAGAGGGAAGTCAGACCGCTCTTTATAGTTTGAAGGAGATGATCGACTTTTTAAGAAAAAATGGGCGTAAGGGGATCGAAATCCAGCGTTACAAAGGGCTCGGTGAAATGAACGCAGATCAGCTTTGGGAGACCACAATGGATCCATCTAAGCGAACCTTGGTTCAGGTGAAA
>JANQSR010000079.1 GCA_028279205.1 Simkania sp. | reverse complement strand
GGAAGATAAAGAGCCCCATCTTGCATTTTCTCAAAATCCCTCCCCTTTTTGGATAAAACCCTACCTTTCGGAAAGAGGAGAGGCTTTTATCGATTTCGGCCTCTACTTTTTAGCGGCAAGTGAAAAGAGGCTCATCGAAGAGAAGAAAAGTTTCAATCTCGAAACTCTTCTAGGAAAAGGGGAAGGGTTCGAAAGGGATGCGAATTTTCAAAAAGCTGTTTCCTGCTTGAAAAAGGGGGATTTTCTAGATCCAGATTGTCTGTTTGGATCGCATGGAGGAAAAGAGTATCAAAAACTTAAAAATCACAAACGTTTGGAGTTAGATTGCGAAGGGACACCCTCTCTTGTTCATCTAAGACAGGGGGACTATCTGGTTTGGGAAAATGGAAGGTGGGCAAATGTTGAGTTGGGTAAAAAATCGCAAGGGTGCGCGTTAGCACACGTTAAAGGGGAGAGCTCTCACCGATTAGAATTTGAACTTTGGAGCTCAGATGGAACAGAAAAGATCGCCCTCTTTGTTGAAAAAAGGGCTACTCCCCCTTTGAATCAGTCTATGGCACATGTTTTCTCCTGCCTTAGGCAGAGGACTGCTTCAAGAGTCTCTTGTCGCATCGAAAATAAATTGGCAATTCTGAAGGTGGGTGATTGGGTTTTTCACTCCCCCTCAGGGTGGCGCGTTGTAAAGAGTTTGAGAGAGGTCGATGATATTTTAGAGTTTCGATCTAAGGGAACCCTTTTCGTCTTTGATGGGATTGAGCGAAGTGGTGGCCGGGCTCTTTTTTTAGGAACCCTTTTCAATCTGATGCGAACACAGGTCGAAAATGTGAAAATCCCGATAACTGTCGATCCGAAACAGAAAGATTCGTTGCACAAAAAAAAGAGGATTTCTTCTAGAATCGGATCGAACTTTTTGGAGAAAGAGCGATTGCCAAAACAAAGCAAGAAAAACTTAAAGGAAAACATTCAATGGGTCGAAACAGGGTGAAGATTCGAGCGGCATGGTGGAGCTTTATCTTTTTTTTGCTTTGTTTCTGTCAAAAACTCACATCTCTTCAGACGATTGAGGAGAAAAAAGAGGCCTTAACATCTGGGAAAGAGCAAAAAGAGCTTTTAACTTTTATTCATGAGCTCAACAAAAGGCTTTGCGAGCTTCGAGCTGAGCTAAAAGAGAAACATGAGATAGTCAACAAGTACCATCATGAAGGGGCTGAGGAAAAAGAGTTTCAAAACTTGCTTAGCGAGGTGAATCGCATTCGATCTGCCCTCTTTGATCTGGAAAAAGAGTGGCACACATTTGCAACTCAAGAGGGGAAGAAAGAGGATGAAGGGTATGCTCTTTGGGATCAGGAAGAGACCACGCTCTCTCAATTGATCATGGAATATGGCTCTGCCGATTATCTCTACATCATTCCGCCGGAAATCTTCCCTATGAAGATTCATATGCACTCATCGATTCCGATCCCTCGTGAATCGTGGAACTATCTCTTGGAGATCGTTCTCTCCCAAAATGGGGTTGGGATCAAGCAGCTAAATCCCTATACGCGTCAGCTCTACATCTTGAAGCAGGGGCTGATTGCTGTCGATAGCATCCTCAATTCAGCAAAAGAGCTTGTGTACGCATCTAGCAAAAGTCGCATCGCTTATATTTTTACCCCCCCTCCAGAGAGGGTGAGGAGTGCCTTTCAGTTTTTTGAAAAGTTTCGTGATCCGAAATCGACCTTCATCTATCAGGTGGGATATAAAATTACGATCATCTCTTATAAAGAGGAGATTGAAAAACTGCTCACACTCTATGAGACGGTTTGGGAAAAAGAGAATGAAAAGGTGGCTCGCATCCTCACAATGGGGCGGATTCCTGCTTTGGAGATGGAGAAAATACTCAGATCCTATTTTGAGGTTTCAA
Organism: Simkania sp.; assembly: GCA_028279205.1. Taxonomy (GTDB): domain Bacteria; phylum Chlamydiota; class Chlamydiia; order Chlamydiales; family Simkaniaceae; genus JANQSR01. The sequence goes on along the minus strand of JANQSR010000079.1, from coordinate 10,343 downwards.
GCCAAAAAATGCGGGTTGGGCTCTCAAAGGGGGAAGGGGACGATTTTACGATCTTCCCTCTAAAAGAGGAGGGAGCTCTTGTTTTGGTCGGACCCAAAGATCTTGTTGAAAGAGCAGAAAGGCTCGTAGAAAAGGCTCAAGATCAGATCGAGGACCCGATGGAAATGACGATTTTTTCTTATACGTGCCGACATTCTGACCCATCAGAAGTTGCGGAAGTCTTGGAGAAAGTCTACACCTCTTTGATCACGTCAGGCGTGCCAAGGGAAACAGCAAAGCTTCAAAATGGCTCTCCCCTCGTAAAGGGGCGGTTGATTGATGCTGAGACGGGACAGCCCGCTTATGGCTTGCTCCCTCACCCTTCCCGTTTACTCGCTGCGCCGAATAGCTCGGCACCACCTGAGTCCAGAAAAGAGAAGGATTCGGGGACGAGCTTTATCCCATTTCCCAAAACGGGGACGATCACAATGGTTGTCCGTCGCGACTCTTTGCCAAAAATCAAAAATTTGCTCCGCAAGTTGGACGTTCCAAAAAAGATGGTGAAGATCGAGGTTTTACTATTCGAAAAGCGCTCAAACCATGAAAATAGTTTTGGACTCAACCTTTTGCGTTTCGGAGATGCGGCAAGCAACACACACATGACAGGGCTAAACTACGCAATAGATGCGGTAAGCACCAAGATATCCAAGCATATTCCTGCAACGAAAAGGGGCATTGTCGATTTCTTTCTTTTTCGGAAAAAATCGAAACACTCTTGGCCCGCGTTCGACATCGCTTACAATTTTCTTATCTCGCAAGAAGATGTTCGAGTTCATGCCGCTCCTTCGGTAACCACTCTTAATCAAACGGCAGCCCACATCTCCCTTGTTGATGAGATTTCGATCTCAAACGGAGTCGCTCCCATCAAAGCTGAAACAGAGATCACCTATAAAGAGAGCTTTTCACGTGAAGATTATGGAACCAAACTCACCATCACTCCGACCATTCACGAGCCAGAGTTTTCTGACGAGGATACTCGTTACGTCTCTCTCGAGACAAGCATCAAATTTGATACGATCAAAAAGGGGGTCAAGGGAAGCAGTCGACCAGACGTTTTCAAACGTCAAATTGAAAATCAAGTTTGCGTTGCCGATGGTGAAACGGTCGTTTTAGGTGGGCTTAGAAAAAAAGCAGCCTCAGATTCGAGCAAAAAGATCCCTTTTATCGGCGAAATTCCAGGTTTGGGCAAGTTTTTCAGTGATTCACAGATGAATGATGAAGAGACTGAGATGTTTATTTGTATCACTCCTAAGGTGATTTTTGACGAAAAAGGGAATCTAGAAAAAATTCTCTACGAACAGCTGATCGAACGTCCAGGGGATCTTTATGAATTTTTAAAGAGGATCGAAAAAGCAAAAGCCAAGCAAAAACGGACCCTTTTTGACAAAAGTTTTAAACTCTTTTTCGGGAAAGTCAAATGAATTTAGAGGTGGATAAGGATGAAGATGTTCTCTTAGCCGAAAGGTTCGGAATCAAATCTGTTTTGGATCTTTCTGATTACCCTTTTGTAAAGAAGAGAGTCCGTCGACTCCCCTATGACTTTGTCAAACAGAGACTAGCCCTCCCCCTCGAAGAGAAGGGAAGAGAGCTTGTCGTTGCCATCTCCTGTCCTCACGATTTGGAGGTGTTGGAGGAGATCCGTTGTATGACAGGAATGGAGATTGAAGAGGTCTTTTGCCCTGAGAGGTATCTCAAAAAGGGGATCGAGCAGTGTTATCACCAAGGGGAGCAGGAGGCTTCTCTTTACATTGAGGGGCTAAAAAAAGAGACCCAGATGGTTCAGGAGGAGAGAAGCGAAGGGAGTTACGATCTTCTCGCCATTTCGGATCAATCCCCTGTCATCCGGTTGCTCAACATGATCATAGCCGAGGGGATCCAGCAGGAAGCCTCTGATATTCATTTCGAATACCTCGAGCAGAAGATGATTGTTCGGTATCGGATTGATGGCGTTTTGCAGTTCCGCCACGCTCCTCCCCGTGACTTGCAAAAACAACTCGTCACCCGCATAAAGGTGATGGCAAAGCTCGACATTGCTGAGCAGAGGCTGCCCCAGGATGGTCGCATCAAATTGAGCATGGGAGAGCGGCAGATTGATTTTCGCGTGAGCACAGTTCCTGTTGTGTATGGAGAGCGGGTTGTGCTGCGCATTTTAGACAATACAAATATCATCTTGGGTCTTGACAAAATTGGGATGAAAGAAGAGAATCTCAGCTGCTTGCGCAAGTACCTTCACCAAAGTCAGGGTATTATTCTTGTCACAGGACCTACGGGAAGCGGGAAAACGACGACGCTCTACAGCGCTATTTCTGAGATTCAGTCTGAAGAGATGAATGTGATGACGATCGAAGACCCCGTTGAATACAAGCTCCCAAAGATTGCGCAAATTGGTGTAAGTCCCAAAATCGGGCTCTCCTTTTCAACGGGACTCCGCCATATCTTGCGCCAAGATCCCGATGTGATTATGCTTGGAGAGATTCGTGACAAGGAGACGGCTGAGATTGCGATCCAGTCTTCGTTGACGGGGCACTTGGTTCTCAGCACTCTTCATACCAATGATGCGCCTTCCGCTTTAACTCGCCTGATCGACATGGGGATTGAGTCTTATCTCCTCTCCTCTTCTATTCTGGCAGTCCTTGCGCAACGGCTTGTCCGCCGTATTTGTCAAAATTGCCGTTTTGGTTACAAGCCGAGCGAGGCAGAGCTTGTAGAATTGGGCCTTGAGCGGAAAAATTTGAGTGAGGGGTTCTTGTACAAAGGTAAAGGGTGTAAAAGCTGCTTTGGTGCGGGTTACCGTGGACGGTGTGGGATCTATGAGCTGATGCCCTTGACCCACTCTGTAAAAATGCAACTCCTCCGCTCAGCAGATGCAAGTCAGCTCCAAAAAGCAGCTGTTTCAGCGGGGATGAAGACACTGCGAGCTCAGGGGGCTGTTTTGGCAAAAGAGGGGATCACCACGACGGCAGAGGTGCTTCGTGTGACAAGACAACTTGAACTTTACGACTAAAGATGGCTCTTTTTCAATACTCAGCAGTCGATCTACATGGCAAAACGAAAGAGGGTCTTATCAATGCAGACTCCATAGAAAGAGCCAAACTTCAACTAAGCGAACAAAAGATCTTAGTCACAAAACTTAAGTCCTACAAAAAGCAGCTGCTATCCCAAACCCTTCCTTCTGAGACTTTCCTCCATCTAACGCGCGATCTTGAAGTTTTGCTAAGGGCGGGTCTGCCCCTTTATGAGAGTCTGCTCACACTCAAAGAGAAATACTCTCATGCAAAACCCCACCTGCTTCTCATTGACCTATGTGAGAGGGTCAAACAGGGAGAGCATCTATCAAAAGCACTCGCTTGCTATCCAAAAATTTTCGATGATGTCTATATCGCTATTGTTAAAGCTGGTGAAGAGTCGGGATCGCTTGACCAAAGCTTTGCAGATCTGTCTAAGTTGATCACCCGTCGCGAGAAGCTAAAAAAAAGGGTGACGACGGCGATGATCTACCCCATTTTTTTGGGAAGCTTTGCTTTTGTGGTGATCGGAGTGCTCCTCTTTTTCTTGATCCCCTCGATGAAGGATCTATTTGAGGGGCGTAACCTTCATCCTTTGACACGGGGAGTCCTCTCAGTTAGCACGTTTTTAAGTGAAAACACTCTTTTGATCTTCTCCCTTTTTATAGCCACGCTCCTCTCTCTTTTTTTTCTTATCAGACAAAAAAGGGGAAGGGAGTGGAGCCAAGGGTTTGTATTGCGCTTGCCGATCGCTCGGGAGCTAACCATCAAGAGTGTGATGACGAGGTTTTGCCGCGTTTTCTCCGTCCTAATCCAGGGGGGAACCTCCATTTTAGACTCCTTGCGACTTGCTAGACAGGTTTTGCGAAATATTGAGTTTGAAAAGATCATTAGACAGGCAGAATCAAAGATTGTTGAGGGGGAAAAATTATCAGGAGAATTGTCAAAACACCCACTCATTCCTCGGCTTGTCATTCGGATTATGGCACTTGCCGAAGAGTCAGGTAACATGTCAAAACTCATGCAGCACGTTGCTGATATCTACGAAGAGGAGCTTGAGCGCAGTTTGAACCGGTTGACCTCTTTTTTGCAGCCAGTTATTCTCCTCTTTCTCGGCTTTGTTGTTGCAATCATCTTACTCTCCGTCCTTTTACCTTTGACGGATATCAGTTTCATAAATTAAGTATGGAGGATTTAATGAAAGAGAGAAAAAAACGGGCGATGACACTGATGGAAATCATGATCGTCATTGCCATCATAGGGATCATCAGTGGTGTGGTCGGTTATAAGATGCGGGGGGGATTGGATAAGGGAAGAGCATTTAAAACCATACAAAATATCAGAAAGGTTTATGATATTTTCTGTTTGGAAATGGATGAAAAAGAGATCAAAACGATTGGGAAGGATAAGGATCAAATGAAAGCGAAGGTGGAAACCTGCCTGAAAAATTCTGGGTTGGTGCGCAATCCAGAGGGTTGCTTGGTTGATGGCTGGGGGGAGCCTTTTGCTCTTTCAGTCGAAAATAAAGAGCTTAAGATGATCTCCTCTAAGTATGAGGGCTACTGTGACGATCATCGACAACCCAAAAACTACCCTTGGGAAGAGGGCACCAAACCAGAGCAAGGGAAAGGGCAACCACCAGATGGTAGTAATTAAAACACAGGTAGTGGAACGGGAGAAACCCATTGAGGTAACACATCTTCAAATTAGATTAGGATCTTTGACTTAAAAGCCGAAACAGATGAAAAGAGCGTTCACACTCATTGAACTTTTTGTTTGCATCTCTATTTTGGCCGTCAGCAGTTCGGTGATGCTCTTTCGATCTGGCTCAATGGTTCGCCACTATTTTCTGGAAAGGAATGTCAACCGCTTGGCTAAAGAGCTTGAGTGCTGCCGTAAAATCTCACTCAACCTCGGCGGCGAAATCGATTTTTTAATTGAAAAAAGGGGGCAGACTCTTTATTGCAGGCGTGATACCGACGAGAACCCTAAGTTTAATGCGCGAGGAAATCGATTTCAGATTGAGGGCATCTCTAGGCTCCTTTTTGAAGGAGTCGATAGAGAGTCCTTAAATGTTGCTTTTGAGCGAACGGGGGTGATACTCCCCGTGGGTAAAATCGTTCTGGTCTCTGATAAGAAAGCTTACCAAGTCGTTTTGAATGGGTCTAAGAACCAAAGAATTTTAGCCAAGGAGGTCCCAAACCTCTCCGATTAAACAAATAAGTTAACCCAAGGAACATCTCTCTTGTCTAAATATGAAGCTGCGTGCTAAAACGGTGAAATGGCATGTTGGAAGAGTTGTGATCTGCTCATTGTTTCGGTTAAAAATTTTAAGTAAAGCGTAAAGACAATTTTTCTAATTGGTGCGTTTTTGTTCAACCTTTTTGAAAATTTGAGAATTTTATAGGATAAGCATCATGAAAAAAGTGACCCTGATTGTTATGTGTGGCTTGTTGGCTCTTGTTAACTCCGCTTTTGGAGAGGAGGAGTCGCCACCTCTAGAAGAGCAACCAATCCAAATAGAGCTTAAAGGGGAGATGCCAGAATGGTATACCTCTATCCGCGAGTACCATCCAAACGGGGTTCCTAAGTACATTCTCTTTTATGAAGAGGGGGAAAAAGGGGAAAAAATTCCAGTGAAAAGGAGAGATCTCTTTGAAAATGGGAATCTTTTCCAAGAGACAGACTTGATATTAATCGATGAAAATTCGCCAGGGTATGAAATCTGGCAAACAACAGCTGTTCCACATGGGTGGTCTCTTAGGTTGTATGAGGATGGAAAGATCGAGCAGGTCTCTCATTATGACAAAGGGGTTATCACGGGTCCTTTGAGGGTCAGTTTCAAGAATGGGAATACCAAATATTTGGCAAAATACCTAAATGGGGTGCTTCATGGAGAGGCTGTTCAATACCATGAAAATGGACAGGTCCTCTCAAAAGGAGAGTATCACGAAGGGAAATTAGAAGGTGATTTTTACACCTATTACGATTCAGGTGAGCGCGCCTCTTACTCCTCCTATCAAGATGGGCAGATTTGTGGTAGAGCGACCGATTGGTATAAAGATGGGAAAGAGAGAGCGATCCGCAATTATAGGCAGGGAAAACTTCACTCTGAAAAGGATCAACCCGCCTCGATTCTCTACGATGAGAGCCACTCTATTCAGGAGGTTCAAAACTTCGAGGAGGGGCAGCCGCATGGAACGCACATCATGTACCACCCGAATCACCGGAAGAGTTATACCGCCTGTTACGAAAAGGGCAAAATCAACGGGAAAGAGCTCTTCTTTGATGCAAAAGGTGGGGTTCAAGGAGAAGGGATGCATGTTCATGGTTTAAGGACAGGAAAGCACTTTAGAAAGCACGAGAATGGGAAATTCTCTTTCCTTGCTCAATACGATGCAAAGGGAAAGTTAAAAGATAAGATTCGTACGTTTTCCGAAAGTGGCCAGAAACTGACAGAGTACTCTCTCGATCCAGAGGGCAAGCTTCATGGCCTCTACCTATCTTGGTATGAAGATGGGAAACTCTCCAAGCAGCTAAACTATGTCAATGGTCAGATTGAAGGGGAGCAAAAAGAGTATTTCCCAAATGGACAGTTGAAACACTCTGTTTGTTTTGCTGATCAAATGCAAGATGGTCTGCTTGAATCGTGGTTTGAAACGGGTAAAAAACAGCGCGAAGGGCATTTTACCCGCGGCAAAGAGGACGGCTCTTTCAGGGAGTGGTTTGAGAATGGAAACAAAAAAGTAGAATTATCCTTTAAAAAGGGGAAAAAAGAGGGTCTCCACCAATTCTGGAACGAAGAGGGAACGCTTCTCTCGGAGGGTGCTTACACCCAAGGGTTGGCCATCGGAACGCACAAGACCTACTTTGGAAGTGGAAAACTAAGGCAAACCGTCACCTTTGTAGAGGGGAAAAAGGAGGGCTCCTTAGAATCTTATTACGAAGATGGAACCCTTGAAACTGTTCAGAATTATCAAAATGACCTTCTAGAAGGTGAAAGTAAGCTTTTTTTCCCAGATGGTTCCGTAGCTGCAGTGCGCACCTACAAAAAAAACAGGCCTGTTGGAACGCATAAACTCTTTTTCCAGTCGAGTGAGAAGGGGAAAGAGGGAGAGCGTCAGTTAGCAGAAATCTCTCATTATAATGAGAGGGGGGAGCTTGATGGAGAAAACAAAACCTTTTACCCCTCTGGAGCGATCAGTTCGGTCATCTCTTACGATAATGGGAAGATGCACGGATTGAGAGCTTCTTGGGATGAAAAAGGGAATGTTCTAAAAGAGTCTAGATATAACCAAGGGAAGTTGGAGGGGCGCTACTTGGAAAAAGACTCGGAAGGGCGCACTATTGTCTACCATTACGAGAATAACCGTAAAGAGGGGCCTCATATCATCTACTACCCAGAACGGATGACAGAGGGCAAGTCGATCAAAGCACTTGAAGCGAGCTACACGAATGGTCGACTCGAAGGCAAGCTTCTTGAGTACAATACAAATGGTGAGCAACTGAGTTTTGTCAGTTACAAGGCCGATCTTAAAGAAGGGCCAGCCGAAGTTTTTTACCCTAAAGGTAAGCTGTGCAAAGAGATGAATTTTTCAAAGAACCAAAAAGAAGGGGAGGTTAAGTCTTACTTTGAAAATGGACGTCTTGAAAGTGTTTATCGGTATGTGAATGATGAGCTTGATGGGCTGGCTCAACATTGGAACGAGCAGGGCGTTTTGATCTTCGAAGCGACTTATAGCAAAGGCAAACAGCACGGTAAGTTTCTAAAGTTTTACGATGATGGGAAGCCCCGTCTTGAACAAAACTACGTTCAGGGAAAGCTGGAGGGAGCCAAGAAAAATTGGGACATCAAAGGGAACCTAAAAGAGACTCTCTATAAAGAGGGGGTCAAGATCTGAGAAGATCAGCCTTCTTTCTTGTGAGGAACCACAAACATCTCCATCAAAACAGCCCTAGGCAGTCCCCCTCAGTACTCTCGCGGCTCAAAAACAGCCTGATAAAATTTGCAAAATTAGGCATATTTTATATTAAAAAATACCTTTAAATCAAGCTTTTCTCTCAGATAAACAAGGATTCACCTATATTTTCAGGGACGACTCAATCACATCTGTTTCTCTTAGATCGAAAGTCCCGTAATTGGTTGTAGGAGCCTTTTTTGGTGGAGCAATAAATTTATATTCAGTGAGAGATTTATAGTCCTCTCTCACTTTCCCCTTCTCCTTTATCCTTCCTGTTTATCAAAGGGTTCAATTTTTGTGCTTCGACCCTCGTCTTGATTATGAGTCTTTCGGCCTTTGCCTTGGTTGTTAATTTTTTCTCTGTTATCTTCTCACCTATCCTTGCCATGCATAGCTCACCTATCCTTGCCATCGATAGAGAGCTAGAGCTCTTCGGTTTTGTTGTTGTCAACAACCGATACCCCTGGACATTGGCTTTTGAGGAGTTGTTGCTAATGCTTCTGGGCTCGATTTTTGGCTTTGTTTCTGTGGGGCGTTTTGTGACTATTCTCTTTTTGACTCTCTTAGATGGAAAGTAGATGTTTATTATTTCATCATCTGATATGGAGTGCTTTTTAGGGGAAGAGACAAAGTTTGGTCTTGATCTCTGGATTGATGGCCTAAACGGAGGGAGTTCGATTGTTTGATTTCTGGAGGGATTGACTCCTTCCTTTTCGGGGATTCTGTTTGCTTGTGGGGGAAGAAATTTATATTCGGTGAGAGATTCATAGGATTGCTTGACTTCTTGTTTAGAGATGTTTTCTGCCCCCTCTTCTTTTTCCTTTATTGCTAGGAGGCTCTTTGTTTTTGTTGGTGTCGATAGATAGGGGGCGATTTCTTGAGAGACCGTCCACGTCCAAACGGCAATGCACTTCTCTTGAGCAATATTTATAAGGGCTCGAGCTTGAAGCGTTAGATTGAAAATGGTGGGTATTATCATGATAGATTGCTCTTGCCCAGCTGCCTTTGAAGAGCTTTTTCTGATCGGACTTGCATCTAAAAGAAAATTTATCTTCGAAAGAGTCTTTTTTAAATCAGTTCCAGGGGCAACGGGTGTTTGTGTCAGGAGAGCTTCTCTCCCGATTTCTACAATTTGATTGCCATTTTCATGTGTTTGTATGGGGGTTAGTTGGGGTAAATAATCGACTGTTCTGCGACGGAGATCGATTTTATCCAGCTCGGCCTTTTTTCCTGTAGACCGTAGTGTTGCCAGTTCCTTCTTTTTAAGCTCAATTTCTTGATTTTTGCTTGAGAGTGTGTCTGGTTTAGGAACCTCTTCTCTTTCTAAAAAATAATTAACAATGAACATGATTAATCTCACCAAGAATTTCCAAAATGAAGTTGATTCTGGAATGGGAGGTTTGATTTCATCTGCTAACTTTTCTATCTCTCCTTTAAGAGCAGAGATCTCTTCAAGAGCAGAGATCTCTTCTTCAAGAGCAGCCTCTTTGAAAGGCTCTAATTCATGATAGACTCGATCTACTTCATAGCGGATAATTGTAGTAGTCAAAATAAAACTCCCTTATTAAAAATTTATTGTTATTTATATATTTTAACAATTAATTTTGTTTTTTTTAACTATTTTTTTTGTTAAAAAAATAAATATATAAAAATTTTTAGCGGGAGGGGACTGTGTTGAAAAAATTAGGACTTTAAGCCAAGGGAAGGAAAGCGATTCGGGCAATAGGTGCAGTGCTCATCATTCCTCCCCCAATAAATGCAAGGAGAGGTCTTCCACCCGAAAGAGACCGTGCAATATCCATTGAAATGATAATTTACAAAAAAATATAATTTTTTGTATAATTAATCGAAATTAAATATCGAGGGGCTTATGAACGTTTCTTGTTTTGTACAGGTTAAAAATTATATTTTCACTAACTTGAGTCAATGCGCACAAAAAATTCACAAACCTCTGTCAAATGCCAGGGAAAATTTCACAATTCAAAAGGTCAAATCTTTATTTGAATCCAAAATCGAACAGATCAAATCTTCTGAGTTTTATTCTGAATTAAAAGATCTTAGCATCGCGGAGAAAGTGGGCATCGTAGTGCTTCCAGCAGCCATGGGAGCAATAGTTTGGTTGTCCACAGTCGGTTTTTTAGGAATGGCTCTTGCTTGCATTATTGCTACCTTCATGTTTTTATTCTCTCTAACAATGTTGCTACCTCCATGTTTTTAGACTGTGTTGAAAAAATAAGGAGAAAAAGGTTGCTAAAAATTCCTTATCCATCATTAAGGGGCTTGGGGGAGATATTTTAGCAAGGTCAATTTGGGGAAAGCTGGAGGTCTTATTCAGCTA